>JBJTJU010000096.1:0-3593 GCA_046096165.1 Phycisphaerales bacterium
CACCCGCGCCGCAGCCCGTGCCGACCCGCCTGGCGTGACCCACTGGAGCCCCCGGCGGCTGGGTCACCTGCTTCAGGCCATCGACGGGCTTCGCGCCGAGTGGCATGCGGCGGGGTCTGAGCTTTTCGTGCTGCGCGGCGACCCTGCGGAGTGCATTCCTGCGCTGGTGGCCGACCTCAACGCCTGCGCGGTGCATACGGCGCCATGCCCGGCGGGGGCACGAAGGACGCGACGGCCGGAGCCGCCACGAGTGCGAGGACGAGGGAGGCTCCGACGATCGGGATGGCGCGCTTCATGGATGAATCCTTTGTTTGGGTCGCGTGCTTCGGCACGGATCGAACCGACGTAGCGTACCTGCGCATACCGATGGAAAACACCCCACTTTCGGACATCGTCTCCCGTCAGTACGAGCGGTGGGCCTACCCGGCCCCCATCCCGGACCTGACGGCGTGGCTAGCGGATAACTGGCAGTGGTTCGACCCAAGCCACGCCCACCGGCTGTTCTGGCCCGACCGCCCCGCCCCGGCCGGCATGGAGATCCTGGTCGCCGGGTGCGGCACCAACCAGGCGGCCGTCTTCGCCCTGAACAACCCCGGCGCGAAGGTGGTGGGGATCGACGTGAGTAGCGCCTCGCTCGGTCACCAGGCCTCCCTGCGCGACAAGCACGGCCTGTCGAACCTCGAGCTGCACCGGCTGCCCATCGAGGAAGCTGGGACGCTTGGACGGACATTCGACCTCGTGGTGTCAACCGGCGTGCTGCACCACATGGCCGACCCGGTGGCGGGGCTTCGCAGCCTGGCGCGCTGCCTGAAGCCGCACGGCGTGGCGGCACTCATGCTGTACGCGCGGTACGGGCGCATCGGCGTCGAGATGCTGCAGTCGGTCTTCCGCGACATGGGGATGGGGCTCGACGAGCCGTCGCTCCACCTCGTGCGCGATGCGCTGGCACACCTGCCGGCCGACCATCCGGTGGCGAGCTACCGGGCGATCGCGACCGACCTCGACGACGACGCCGGCATGATGGACACCTTCATGCACGTGCGCGAGCGGAGCTACACGGTGGACGAATGCCGCGGGTTCGTCGCCTCGGCGGGCCTGGCGTTCCAGGGGCTGTTCTTCCGCGCGCCCTACCACCCACCGCCCGCCGCGCCCGGCACGTTCTTCGCGAAGGTCGCGTCGATGCCGCTCGAGCGCCAGTGGTCGGTGATGGAGCGGATCAACTTCAACAACGGCTGCCACTTCTTCCTGGCCTGCCGGGCGGACCGGCCGCGGCGGGAGTACGCAGTCGACTTCGCCGCCGGGGATGCGCCGCAGTTCGTGCCATCGATGCGCCACCGCTGCGGGCTGGAGGGGAGCCAGCTGATGCAGCCGGGATGGGGCATCGCGCTCGACGACGCGCAGGCGGCACTCGTGCGGCAGGTCGATGGCCGGCGGACGATCGCCGAGATCGCCGAAGCGGCCGCGGCGTCCGAGGCGCAAGACGCAGCCGGAGCCGACGCACGCACGCGCGCCGCAGTCGAGTTGTTCCACCTGCTCTGGAAGCTCGACTTCGTGGCGATCGGCCTTGAGCGGTGCGCAGGCCAACGCGGGTGACGGGAGGCGTAGCCTCCGGCCCCATGCCGCTGCTGCAGGGCCCACGGACGGTGCTCGACCTCTTCGATGCCGCATGCGCGCGGCACGGGGATGGCGTGGCGCTCGACGTTCCGCCCGGCGACGGCCGGGGACGCGTCACATGGACCTACAACCAGCTTTCCGAGCGGGCCGATCGCTTCCGGGCGGCGGTCGCCCCGCACGCGGCGCGCGATGCCGTGGTGGTGCTGGCGATGGCGCGCACCGACCCGCGGCTCTACGCCGCGATGCTGGGGGCGATGCGCGCGGGCTGCGCCTACTGCGCGATCGACCCGTCGTTTCCCGACCGGCAGGCGGCGGAGGTGGTGCGCGACGCGCGGGCCGGTGCGATCGTCGGGCCTGCGGGGCGCGTCCGCGCGATCGCCGACGCGGGCGGCGTGGCCACGTGGATCGACCCTGATGCCGTGTGTGCCATCGAACGCTCGGAAGAGGTTCGGATCGACACGGGCGCGGATCATCATGGCGATGCCGATGCGACACCGATCGCCCCGGACTCGCTCGCCTACGTCATCTACACCTCTGGAACGACGGGCAAGCCGAAGGGCGTGGAGATCGAGCACCGCTCGCTCCTGAACCTCGTCGCGGGAGACGTGGAAGCCTTCGGACTGGGGGCACGCGACCGCGTCGCGCAGGGGTCGAGCGCCAGCTACGACTCGAGCGTCGAGGAGATGTGGCTCGCATGGTCCGCGGGCGCGTGCGTGGTGGTGATGGACGATGCGACGGCACGCCTGGGGCCGGACCTCGTCGCATGGCTGCGGAACGAGCGCATCACGATGCTCTGCCCGCCGCCGACCCTGCTTCGGACGCTTGGGCTTGACGATCCGGCGCGCGCGCTGCCGGACCTTCGGCTGGTCTACGTGGGCGGCGAGGCGCTGCCGGAGGACGTTGCCGAGCGCTGGTCGCGCGGGATGCGGCTCGAGAACGGCTACGGTCCGACCGAGTGCACCGTGACCTGCCTACGGTGCACGGTGCACGTGGGGGAACCCGTCACGATCGGTCGGCCGATTCCCGGCACGCGCGCATGGGTGGTTGACCACGATCGCGCCGACCTGCCGGAGGTCGCCGATGGCGCGCACGGGGAACTGGTGATCGGCGGCGCATCGCTCGCACGCGGGTATCGCGGCCAGCCGGAGGTCACGGCGGCGCGGTTCGTCGAGCACCCGACGCTTGGGCGCGTCTACCGGACCGGCGACCTCGTGCACCGCGATGCGACGGGCGCCTTCCACTACCACGGACGCATCGATGCGCAGGTCAAGCTTCGCGGCCATCGCGTGGAGCTGGGCGCGGTCGAGGCGAAGCTTGCCGCGCAGCCCGGGGTGCTGGAGGCGGCGTGCGCCGTGCAGGGAATCGGCGCGGGGCAGCGGCTCGAGGCATATGTGGTGATGCGCACCGGCATGGCTCTGGACGCCGCGGCGTTGCGCGGCGCGTTGGCGGCTGAGCTTCCGCCGGCCCTGGTGCCGGCGGCGATCGCCACGATCGATGCCATCCCGCGCACGGTCGGAGGGAAGGTCGACCGCAGGCGGCTGCCGGCGATCGTCGACCCGCGCGGCGCCAAGGTGTCGGGCACGTGGCCGATGACCGATACCGAACGAACGGTGGTCCAGGCCATCGCGGACGTGCTCGGCGTTTCCAGCCCCGTGCACGCCGATGCCGACTTCTTCGACGACCTGGGCCTCGATTCGCTGACGGTGGCCATGGTGGTCTCGCGGCTGCGTGCGGACCCGCGGACGCGCGCGGCGAGCGTGCGGATGACCTACGCACACCGCACGGTGCGCGCGGCGGCGGCGGCGATCGATGGCGCGACAGGACCAGGCACGATGGATACGGTCCGCGAACGCACCGACGCGGTCGGCCACCCGATGCCCGCCGCGGTGACGTGCGCGCAGGCCACGGTGCTTGCCCTGCTGGTCGTCGCTGGGTCGCAGCTGCTCTGGATGCCCGAGCTCGCACACCTGGCCATCCGT
>JBJTJU010000097.1:0-10932 GCA_046096165.1 Phycisphaerales bacterium
GCCGGCAGCTCGCTCACCCGCGCGGCGCCCTCGGCCAGGAACTCCTCGAGGCTGAGGAACACGAGCGTCGTCCCGCTCAGCCCGGTCACGAGCGCGTCGAAGGTGTCCGCCATGCGGTGCTCCTTCAGGTACTGGAGCACCAGGAACGTGCGCAGGTCGCGCTCGGCGTCCTCGGCGTTGCGCTCGGTCTCGCTGCAGTGCATGCCCACCTTGACCAGCGTGCTCTCGTCCATCACGCGGTCGTCGGCCTCGAGCCGGTGCGCCAGGTCGCGGCGCTTGCGGCCGCCGGTGGCCGTGCCGTTCTCGGTGGCGTCCAGGTACGCCGCGAGCGCGCGGTGCACGGTGAGGTCGGGGTAGCGGCGGATGGGGCTCGTGAAGTGCGCGTAGTGCTCGCTCGCGAGCGCGTAGTGCCCGACCAGCGCCGGCGAGTACGTCGCCTTCGACAGCGTGCGCAGCACCGCGAAGTGGATCGCCCGCGCGCTCTCGCCCTCGGCGGTCGCCTGCAGCAGCGCCTGCAGGTCGCGGCGCGTCGGCTCCTCGGGCAGGCGGTACTTGGCGATGCGCGCGAAGGTCCGCAGCTCCTCGAGGTCGCCGAACGCCGGCTCCGGGTGGATGCGCCGCAGGAGCGGCAGGTTCAGGTCGCTGAACGTGCGCGCGAGCGCCTCGTTCGCCTCCACCATGAACATCTCGATCAGCGTGTGCGTGAAGCTCGTGTCCTCGCGCTCGACGCCCGTCACGTGGCCAGACTCGTCGAACGCGAGGTCGACCTCCGGCAGGTTCAGGCTGATCATCCCGTCCGCGCGCCGGCGCTCGCGGAGCACGGTGGACAGGCGGTTGGAGAGCCGCAGCGCGTCCACGAGGTCCGCGTCGTACGCGGTCTCGGTCTTCGCGTGCTGGCGCGCGCGGCCGAGGTCGCCGTCGATCACGCCCTGCGCCTCGATGTAGGTGAAGCGCTTGCGGCTCCTGATCGTCGTGGCCGAGAGGCGGTGCGAGAGCGGCTTGCCCGCGCGGTCGAAGGTGATGAAGACGCTCTTGCAGAAGCGGTTGACGCCCTCCTGCAGGCTGCAGATGCCGTTCGAGAGGCTCTCCGGCAGCATGGGGATCACCAGGCGCGGCAGGTAGACGCTGTTGCCGCGTTCGCGCGCCTCCAGGTCGAGCGCGCTGGCGGGCTTGATCCAGTGCGAGACGTCGGCGATGTGCACGCCGAGCTCCCACTCGCCGCGCGCGTCGTCGTGGCGGATGCTGATCGCGTCGTCGTAGTCGCGCGCGTCCGGCGGGTCGATCGTGAAGACGAGCGCGTCGGTGAGGTCCTCGCGGTCCTCCCACGGGCCCGTCGACTCGCGGTCGAAGCGCCGCGTGGCCTCGCGCGCATCGTCGAGCGGCGCCTCGGCGAACTCCGTGCGCAGGCCATGCACCTCGATCACCGAACGCGTCTCGACGTCGGGCCGGCCCGCCTCGCCGAGCACCTCGACGATCACGCCCTCGGCCCACTCGAGGTCCGTCGGGTAGCGGATCAGCTCGAGCACCACCTTGTCGCCGGCCTTCGCGCCCGTGGCACCGGGGTCGCGCACCACCACGGGGTCGCGCAGCGACCGGCCGTCGGGCACCACGATCCACTCGCGCCCGTCCTTCGTGAGCGTGCCCGCGAAGCGCTGCTGCCCGCGCTCCACCACCTCGACCACGCGGCCGGTCGGGCCGTCCTGCGCGCCCTTGCCCCCGCGCATGCCGCCGCCCCCGCCGCCGCGGCGCACCACCTTGACGCGCACCCGGTCGCCGTTCAGGGCGTCCTTGGTCATGCCGGCGGGGATGTAGAGGTCGCCCTCGCGCGTCGGCGCATCCGGCACCAGGAACCCGAAGCCGCGCGGGTTGAGCTTCAGCCGGCCCTCGACCTCGTCGGCGAACTTCGGCAGGCGCAGGCGTCCGTCGCCGCCGACCTCGACCTTGCCCTCGGCCGCCAGCATCTCGACCGCCTGCTCGAAGGCCTCCGCATCGTCATCGGAGACGCGCATCTGCCGCCGCACCTCGCCGAGCTCGGCGGGGCGGTAGCTGTCGTAGGCGAGGTGATCCTGGATGCGCTGGAGGAAGCGGAGCGGCACGCGGTGAGGCTACTTGCGGCGCCGGGCGCGCTGGCGGCGGATGGCGTCGCGGAGGTTTCCCGCGCCGCGACCTTCGCGCGCCGGATGCGTGGCGTTCACCTTGCCGGTGTCCGCGGATTTCTCGGCAGCTGGGGGCTTCGCGGTCTCCGGCTTCGCGGCGTCGGCCTTTGCCGGTCCCGCCGCGGTGGTGCTGTCCTTCGCAATCGCCGCAGAGGCGGTCGACGCGTCGGTCGACTTCGCCGCCGGTGCCGGCGACTCCGCCGGCTCGGCCGCGCGTCCGCCCGAGAGGTTGGCGGCACCGATCCCGATCAGCCGCGTGGCGGTTCGCTTGCCGCACTTCGGGCAGTCGCGGTCCGGGTCAGCCTTGATCGACTGGAACAGGTCCCAGCGATGCCGGCACCTGGGGTTCGTGCATTCGTACTCGTAGGTGGGCATCTGAGTCGCGCTCAGGGGGCGACGGCAACCTTGGCGGGACGCAGCACGGTCTCGCCGAGGACGTAGCCCGGCTGGAGCAGCATGCTGACGTGCCCGGTGGCCACGCCCTCGGCCGGCTGCTGCATGATGGCCTCGGCACGGTGCGGATCGAAGGCATCGCCGGGCTTCGGCTGGATGAGCTCGACGCCCGAGCGCTCGAGCGCCTTGATGAGCTCGTTGCGCACGATGCGCAGGCCGTCCATCGCGGCAGCGACCGTCATGCGCGATGGGTCCTGCGCGAGCGCGAGGTCGAAGTGGTCGAGCACCGGGATCACCTGGCGCACCACGCCGCCGGCGGCGTTCATCCGCAGGCGCGGCTCGTGCTCGGCGGTGCGGCGCTGGAGGTTCTGGAAGTCGGCGATGGCGCGCAGCGTGTCGCCCTTGGCCTGGGCGAGCTGCTCCTCGAGCGCGCGGATGGCGTCTCGCGCCTCCTCGGGCTCGGGGGCGCGGTCGTCGACGAAGGGCTGCGACTCGCTCTCGGCGCGCCGGCGCACGCGCGCCTCGCCGGGATCGCTGCATTCCTCGTGGTGGTGGCCGTGCGGACGATGGTGCGGCGTGTCGGTCATGGCGTCCTCCGAGTGGTGGCGCCCGTCAGGCGCCGAGCGAGTCCTTCATCTTTCCCCAGAACCCGCCGCGCCTGCGGCCGCCGGATCCGCCGGCACCGTCCGCGGGCTTCGCCTTCGGCGGCTCGGCCTTGCCGCCGGCCGGCGGGCGCTCGGTGGCGCGCAGGCCCTCGATCAGCTCGCGCTGCTTCGCATTCAGCTTGCGCGGCACCTTCACGTGCACGACCACCACCAGGTCGCCGCGTTCGCCGGTGCGCAGGTCGGGCACGCCCTTGCCGTCGAGGCGGAACATCTCGCCGTGCTGCGTGCCGGCCTCGATCTCCGTCTCGCTCTCGCCGTCGAGGGTCGGCACCACCACCGCGCCGCCGAGGGCGGCATCGGCGAACGACACCTCGAGCACGGTGATCAGGTCCGATCCCTGGCGCTCGAAGCGTTCGTCCTCGGCCACGCGCACGGCGATGTGCAGGTCGCCGCGCACACCGGTGCCGTCGGGGCTCGACTGCGGCGGCGGGGGCTCGCCCTCGCCGGCCACGCGCACCACCTGGCCGTCGGAGATCCCCTTGGGGATGCGCACGCTCAGGACGCGCTGCACGCTGGTGCGGCCCGCACCGCGGCACTCGCCGCAGCGGTCCTTCACCACGCTGCCGCGGCCGCCGCAGGACGGGCACGTGGTGACCATCCGGAACAGCCCGCCGAGCCCCTGCTGCGCGACCTGCCCCTGGCCGCCGCAGGTCTGGCACTCGACCGGCTTGGTACCGGGCTTGGCGCCCGAGCCCTTGCAGATCGAGCACACCTCGGGCCGCTGGAAGCGCACCTCGCGCTCGCACCCGGTCAGCACGTCCGCGAGCGTGACCTCGACCTCGGTCTCGAGGTCGAAGCCGCGCGCGGGGCCGCGCTGGCGCCGGCCGCCGGCGCGCGCCTGCCCGCCGAAGATGTCGTTGAACATCGAGAAGATGTCCTCGACGTGCATCGAGCTGAAGTCGTGGCCCGCGCGGCCGCGCAGGCCCGCGTGCCCGTGGCGGTCGTAGATCGCGCGGCGCTCGGGGTCGCTGAGCACCTCGTAGGCCTCGGCGCACGCCTTGAAGCGCACCTCGGCCTCCGGGTTGTCGGGGTTCTGGTCCGGGTGCCACTTGATGGCGAGCCGGCGGTAGGCGCGCTTCACCTCGTCGTCCGAGGCGTCCCGGGCGATGCCGAGGATCTCGTAGTAGTCGGCCGAGGTGCTCATGCGCGCGTGTCCGTCGGTCGGGCCCGCCGTCGGGGCCGTTGAAGGCCCGAGGCCGGAACCGGTGCGCGTCGCGCGCATCCGGCTCCGGCCTCGGGAAGCGATCCGGGGTTCAGGCCGTGGCGCCGGCGACCGGCTCCGCGTCCTCCTTGAGCTCCGTCACCAGGACGTCGGTGGTGAGCATGAGTCCCGCGACGCTGGCGGCGTTCGTCAGCGCGGTCGTGGAGACCAGCGCCGGATCGATGATGCCGGCCCGCACCAGGTCCTCGTACTTGCCCGTGGCGGCGTTGTAGCCCCACGCGTCCTTGCCCTCGAGCACCTTCTCGCACACGAGGTCGCCGTCGACGCCGGCGTTCACGGCGATCTGGCGGGTCGGGGCGCGCAGCGCCTCGGCCAGGATGTCGAAGCCGAAGCGCTCGTCGCCCTTGGCCTTGGGGCGCGCGGCATTGACCGCGGCGATGGCGCGCAGGAAGCTCACGCCGCCGCCAGCGACGTAGCCCTCCTTCGCGGCCGCGCGGGTCGCGTGGAGCGCGTCGTCGACGCGGTCCTTGCGCTCCTTCATCTCGACCTCGGTGGCACCGCCGACGTTGATGATGGCGACGCCGCCGCCGAGCTTGGCCATGCGCTCCTGCAGCTTCTCGCGGTCGTAGTCGCTGGTGGATCGGTCGTACGCGGCCTGGATCTGCGAGATGCGGGCCTCGATGTCCTTCTTCTTGCCGGCGCCCTCGACGACGACGGTCTCGTCCTTCGTGACCACGACCTTGCGGGCGCGGCCGAGCTCGTTGAGCTCCACCGACTCGAGCGAACGGCCCGTGTCGGCGCTGAAGAACGTGCCGGCCGTCAGCACGGCGATGTCTCCGAGCATGGCGGTGCGGCGGTCGCCGAAGCCGGGCGCCTTGACGGCGCACACCTGCAGCACGCCGCGCAGGCGGTTGACGACGAGCGCGGCGAGCGCCTCGTTCTCCACCTCCTCGGCGATGATGAGGAGCGGCTTCTGCGCGGTGGCCACCTTGTTGAGGAGCGGCAGGAAGTCGGCCAGGTTGCCGACCTTCTTCTCGTACACCAGGATGTACGGGTTCTCCAGGACGCACTCGGCCTTCTTCGGGTCGGTCATGAAGTAGGGCGAGATGTAGCCCTTGTCGAAGCTCATGCCCTCGACGTAGTCCAGGGTGGTCTCCCAGCCCTTGGCCTCCTCGACCTCGACGACGCCGTCGTGGCCGACCTTGGTGATGGCCTCGGCCATGAGCTCGCCCAGGGCGGAGTCGTGGTTGGCGCTCACCGTGGCGACCTTGACCAGGTCGCCCTTGCCGGCGCACTTGCGGGCGCCGGCGCGGATCGCCTCGCACGCGACCTCGGCCGCGTCGTTGATGCCGCGCTGCACGGCCACGGCGTTGGCGCCGGTGGCGATGAAGCGGAGGCCGCCGTTGAAGATCGCCGCCGCGAGCACGGTGGCCGCGGTGGTGCCGTCGCCGGCGACGTCGGCCGTCTTCTTCGCGACCTGCTGGACCATGCGCGCGCCCATGTTGGCGAACGGCTCGGCCAGCTCGACCTCCTTGGCGACGGTCACGCCGTCCTTGGTGACGTGCGGGTTGCCCCAGCTCTTGGCGATGACCACGTTGCGGCCGGTCGGGCCCATGGTCACGGCCACCGCCTGCGCGATGGCGTCGACGCCCTTCTTGAGCTCGGCCTGCGCGCCGGTCGTGAACTTCATCTGCTTGCTGCTGCCCATGTGGGACTGCCTTTCGGGGTGTGCGTCGGGTGGCGGGCGGGGCTCAGGCGTCGAGGACGCCGAGGAGCTCGCTCTCGCGGACGATGATGTGCTTGACGTTCTTGATCTCGACCTCGGTGCCGGCGTACTTGCCGAACACGACGGTGTCGCCCTTCTTCACGAGCATGGACATGCGCGTGCCGTTGTCGAGCATCTTGCCCGGGCCGACGGCGACGACCTTGCCCTGCATCGGGCGCTCCTTGGCGCTCTCGGGGAGGAAGATGCCGCTGGACGTCTTGGTCTCGGCGTCGAGGGGCTTGACGATCACGCGATCTTCGAGGGGACGGACCTGGGTGGTGGACATGTCTTGGTTCTCCGGTGCTGGGTGTGTCGTGAGGTGAGTGTTCGTTGCCGTGGGCGTCTGGGTGGTGCGGTGTGCGGCGGGCTCACATGCCCATCATGCCGCCCATCCCGCCCATGCCTCCCATGCCGCCGCCGTGGTCGTGGCCGCCGCCGGCCTCGTCGGCCTTCTCCGGCTTGTCGGTCACGATGCAGTCGGTGGCGAGCAGCAGGCTGGCGACGCTGGCCGCGTTCTGCAGCGCGCAGCGGTCGACCTTGGCCGGGGTGATGACGCCGTCCTTCATGAGGTCGCCGTACTGGCGGGTGAGGGCGTTGAAGCCCTCGCCGCCCTTCAGCTCCTTGACGCGCGCGACCACGACGCTGCCCTTCTCGCCGGCGTTGTCGGCGATGGTGCGCAGCGGGACCTCGAGCGCCTCGGCGACCAGGTCGACGCCCGCCTGCTCGTCGCCCTCGAGCTGCGCGCGCAGCTTCTTCAGGGCGGGCAGGGCGCGGACGAAGGAGGTGCCGCCGCCGGCCACGACGCCCTCGGCGATCGCGGCGCGGGTGGCGTGCAGCGCGTCCTCGACGCGGCCCTTCTTCTCCTTGAGCTCGGACTCGCTGGCGGCGCCGACCTTGATCTGCGCCACGCCGCCGGCGAGCTTCGCCAGGCGCTCCTGGAGCTTCTCGCGGTCGTAGTCGCTGTCGGTCACGTCGATCTCGCGGCGGATCTGCTCGCAGCGGGCCTTGATGGCGGTGGTGCTGCCGGCGCCCTCGATGATCGTGGTGTTCTCGCCGTCGATCTCGAGCTTCTTGGCCTGGCCGAGGTCGGCCAGCGTGACCTTGTCGAGCTCGATGCCGAGGTCCTTCATGATCGGCTTGGAGCCGGTCAGGGTGGCGATGTCCTCGAGCATGGCCTTGCGGCGGTCCCCGTAGCCGGGGGCCTTGACGGCGCACACCTGGAGGACGCCGCGCAGCTTGTTGATCACGAGCGTGCTGAGCGCCTCGCCCGAGACGTCCTCGGCGATGATGAGGAGCGGCTTCTTGCTCTCGACGACCTTCTCCAGGAAGGGCACGAGCTTCGTCAGGCTCTCGATCTTGTCCTCGTGCACGAGGACGAGCGCCTTGTCCAGCTCGACGCGCATCTTCTCGGTGTCGGTGACGAAGTTCGGGCTCAGGTAGCCGCGGTCGAAGCGCATGCCCTCGACCACGTCGACCACGGTCTCCAGGCTCTTGCCTTCCTCGACCGTGATGACGCCGTCCTTGCCGACCTTCCTGAACGCCTCGGCCATCATCTTGCCGACCTCGGCGTCGTTGTTGGCGCTGATGGTGGCGACGGCCGCGATGCCGCCGTCGACCTGCGCGACGGGCTTGGCGCCCGACTTGATCTCGGCGACCACGGTGTCGACCGCGCGGCGCATGCCGCGGATCAGCGTGTTGGCCTCGGCCCCGGCGGCGAGCTGGCGCAGGCCGGCCTTGAAGAGCGCCTCGGCGAGGACGGTGGCGGTGGTGGTGCCGTCGCCGGCGTCGTCGGAGGTCTTGCTCGCGGCCTCCTTCACCAGCTTGGCGCCCATGTTCTCGACCTTGTTGCGCAGCTCGACTTCCTCGGCGACGCTCACGCCGTCCTTGGTGACGTTCGGTCCGCCCCAGCTGCGGTCGAGCACGGCATTGCGGCCGCGCGGGCCGAGCGTGCTCTTGACGGCGGCGGAGAGCTTCTCCACGCCGGCGAGCAGCTGCTTGCGGGCGTCGGTGTCGAAGGCCAGTTCCTTGAGTGCCATGGGTCGTGTCTCCAGCGGATTGGTTGCGAAATCAGTGCGGTGGTCGCCCCTTGCAGGTGCAACGGCCGTGCCAGCCGCACGGGGCGAGGTGGGCAGGGGGTGAAAAAGTGCGCAAATGCCTGTGGAAACTGTCCTTGTGCGCTCCTGGGCTGCAGGGGCCGCCTCCAGGCGGCCTGCGCCTGCGCGTGCCAGCGGCACCCCGGGCGGTCGGCGCGGCGTCAGCCCACGGTGCCAACCCACCCCGATGCTGCCAGAACGGCAGCGGATCGGCGGGCGGTCAGCGCAGCCGGCGGGGGTCGATCCGGGGTCGGCGCAGGCTCCGGGCGATCACCCATCCGTTGGCGGCCAGGTACGCCAGGCCCAGCACCGTGATCACGGCCAGGAACGCCGCGAGCGCCCACGCGACCAGCGCCCAGTCGTCGCCGAGCGCGCCGCGGATCGCCGGCAGCGTGACCCAGAGCCCGAGGCACGCCACCAGCGTGAGGGTCACGAGATCGGCGCTCTGCTGCCCGTGCCGGGCCTCGCGGTAGTTGCGGCTGAGCGCGCCGACGCGCGCGAGGACCGGCGAGAGCCAAGTCAGGGCGAGCGCCGACGGCAGCACCTGCGCGGCAAGCGCCACCAAGGGGAAGCTCTGTGCGTCGCCGAGCGGCGTGAGCGAGGCGACGAAGGCAGCCGCGAGCACCACCGACCACGCCCCCAGCGCCGCAAGGAGCCGAACCGTGCGCCCACGCCCGAGCGAGGCGGCAAGCTCCGGGTTGCGCGCCTCCGACAGCCCGCGCGCCGCGACCGCCGTGGCCACGGCGAGCGCGACCGAGGCCACGAGCCACGCGGGCCGCTCCACCTGCGACGGGAACGACGACCCGCGCCCGGCGAGCGCGTCGACCTGGCGCATCGCGGGCCCCGAGCCCTGCAGCAGCACCGCGACGAGCGGCGCGGCGGCGATCGCGGCCACCGCGGCGGCGGCGGAGCCGGGGTCGCTTGGGTGGGAGAGCTCGGAAATCCCCGGGTCGGCGTGCGCGCTGACGCTCGAGATCGCCGGCAGCCCGCACTCGGGGCACGCGCGGAAGATGCGGCAGCCGCGCAGGTCGTAGCGGCAGCGCACGCACCGCACCTCGACGTCGAGCACGGGTCCGTCGTCGGATGGATGGGCGGGCTGCACGGGCCGAACGATATACTTGCCGCGCTGCAGGCGCCGCGCATGACCGACGTCGCTCCGCTCAATCGCCTGCGTGAGAACATCGCCTCCGTCTACATGGGGAACCGGCAGGCGGTCGACCGCCTGGTGGCGTGCATCCTGGCGCGCGGCCACGTGCTGATCGAGGACGTTCCCGGCGTCGGCAAGACCGTGCTCGCCAACGCGCTCGCGCGCAGCATCGACTGCTCGTTCGCGCGCATCCAGTGCACGCCCGACCTGCTGCCCTCCGACGTCACCGGCGTCAGCGTCTACCGCCGCGAGACGGACACGTTCGAGTTCAAGCGCGGCCCGGTGTTCGCCAACGTCGTGCTCGCCGACGAGATCAACCGCGCCACCCCGCGCACGCAGAGCGCGCTGCTCGAGGCCATGTCCGAGGGCACGGTGACGGCCGAGGGGCAGCCGTTCCCGCTGCCGGTGCCGTTCATGGTGGTGGCGACGCAGAACCCCTACGAGTTCGAGGGCACGTACTTCCTGCCCGAGAACCAGCTCGACCGCTTCCTGATGCGCATCTCGCTCGGCTACCCGAGCCCCGACGACGAGGGACGCATCGTGCTGCGCCAGCCATCGCGCACGGCGCTGCGCGACCTGCGCCCGGTGATGGACGGCGCCCAGCTGGTGGCCCTGCAGGAGGCGGTCGACGCCATCCGCATGGACCGCTCGCTGGTCGACTACGCCATATCGATCGCCGCCGCCACGCGCGTCCACGAGGAGCTGCAGGTGGGGATCAGCCCGCGCGGCACGCTGGCGCTCGCGCAGGCGGCGCGCGCGACGGCGCTGATGGACGGACGCGGCCACTGCGTGCCCGAGGACATCGTCTCCAACGTGCTGCCCGTGTGCGCGCACCGCGTGGTGACGCGCACCTCGATGCACCACGCCGACACGCAGACGGCGCGCCGCATCCTGCAGCAGGTGCTCGAGACGGTGGCGAGCCCGGCATGAGCGCGGCGCCCCGCGCGGTGGTGCTCCTCTCCGGCGGCATGGACTCCGCGGTGGTGCTTGCCGAGATGCGCCACGCCGGATTCGAGTGCCATGCGCTCAGCTTCGACTACGGGCAGCGCCACCGCGTCGAGCTCGAGCGGGCCGCCGAGGTGGCCGGCATGCTGGGCGCCGCGTCGCACCGCACCGCGCGCGTCGACCTGCGTGCCTTCGGCGCGAGCGCGCTGACCGCCGACATCGCCGTCCCCAAGGACCGCGACGTGGCGGTCGCCCACGACATCCCGGTGACCTACGTGCCGGCGCGCAACACGATCTTCCTGGCGCACGCGCTGGCGATGGCCGAGTCCACCGGCGCGCGCGACATCGCCATCGGCGTCAACGCCATCGACTACTCCGGCTACCCCGACTGCCGGCCCGAGTTCGTCGAGGCGTTCGAGCGCCTGGCGAACCTGGCCACCCGCGCCGGGGTGGAGGCCGCCGTGCGCGGCGAGCGCTGGATGCGGGTGCACGTGCCGCTCCTGCGGATGGGGAAGGCCGACATCGTCCGGCGGGGCCGGGCGCTGGGGGTCGACCTGTCCCGGACCATCAGCTGCTACGACCCCACCCCCGCCGGCATGCCCTGCG
>JBJTJU010000098.1:0-5994 GCA_046096165.1 Phycisphaerales bacterium
CGGCCCTCCATCCTGCCCCGAGAAGTCCGAGAGGCAAGGAATCCGCGTGGATAACGCGTTTGGGCACCGAAATTCCGCCCAAAATCACCGGGGCCAGCCCTCGCTAGGATCGCCCGCGATGCCGACTCCCGCCCTGCCCGCTGCTGCCCTGGACCCGCGCGTGGCGCTGTTGCGCGCCCTCGGCGAGCGCGCCGGCCGGCTCACCCTCGACCACTTCCAGCACCCGGAACTGGCGGTCGACCACAAGGCGGACCTCAGTCCCGTGACGGCCGCGGACCTGGCGTGCGAAGCCCTGGTCCGGGGTTCCATCCTGGAGGCCTTCCCGAACGACGCCATCCTCGGCGAGGAACACGGCGACCAGCCCGGCACCACCGGCTTCCGCTGGATCATCGACCCGATCGACGGAACGGTGTCGTTCGCGCGCGGCGTGCCGCTCTTCGGCGTGCTGCTCGCCCTGGAGTACGAAGGCGCCGACGGCAACGGCATCGTGGCGGGGACATGCGAGCTTCCTGCGCTCGGCGAGCGCGTCTGGGCCGCCGCCGGCCGCGGGGCCTGGTGGGAACGCGCCGGCCGCGACGCCGTGCGCGCGCGCGTGGCGTCCGACGTGCGGCTTCGCGACGCGCTGGTGGCGACCACCGGCATCGAGTACTTCCGCCGCGGCGGCAACGAACGCGCCCTCGAGGAGCTGCACGCCGCCGCCGGGCGCATCCGCGGCTGGAGCGACTGCTACTCGCTTGCACTTGCCGCCACGGGGCGGTGCGACGCCGCGGTGGAGCCCTGGATGAACCCGTGGGATTCCGGCCCCTTCCCGGTGATCATCGCCGAGGCCGGCGGCATCTTCAGTGCGTGGGACGGCACGTCCGACGTGCGGCGGCGCACGGCGATGGCGGCCTCTCCCGCCCTGCATGCCGAACTGGTCGAGCTGCTCGCGCCCTACGACATCCCGTGAGCCACGGGCTCAGCCGGCGCGCTTCATCCGGAACTCGAGCGGCTTCTCCACGGGCTTGCCCGCCTCCTGGCGCGGCTCGACCACCAGGAGCAGCGTGTCGCGGTCCGGCGCCGAGTACGTGACCCGCGCCAGCGCGCCGGCGTTCGCCCCGTCCTTCGCGGGAACGAAGGTGGCCATCGACGCCGAGCACTTCTCCATCACGAGCACCATGGGTTCCGCACGCCGCGGATCGGTGTCGAAGTTGCCATGCACGTGGATCTGCCGCAGCACCACGCGGTCCTTCTCGGCGACGATCTGCGTGAACTCGTAGAACGGCGTGATGCCGTTGCCGAGCACCCGGCGGAAGGAGCCGAGCAGCGCCTTCCCGCGCGGGGCCTGCCAATGCTCCTCGATGGTGGCGCCGTTCGGCTGCGAGAGGACCCAGTTGCCCTGCATGAACGCAAGCGGCGCGATCGCGGCATCCACCGGGGCCTCGGCACCGTGCGCGGCAGGGCGCACGGGCGTCGATGCGCAGCCCACCAACATCGCAGGCGAGCAGACGCAGGCGGAGGAGAGCAGGAACGCAGCAAGCGGGATCGGACGCATCCCGCGAAGGTTACGTGGGGCACGACCCCCACGCCCCGAGCAGGATGCCCAAGTCGGCGCCGTTCACCGCGCCCTCGTCCTTCAGGGCCGCCGGGCACGCGCTGCCGGAGGCGCACGTGCCCCATGCGCCGAGCAGGATGCCGAGGTCATCGCCATTCACCGCGCCGTCGTCGTTCAGGTCGGCCGGGCACGCGGGCGGCGTCGGCCGCGGCAGGTCGAGGACGAACCCCACCGCCACGTTGTTCTCGCGCGCCGTACCCACGATCGTGTAGCCGTCCGCCGAGATCCCCAGCGGCAGCGCCAGCACCACGCCGGCCGGCACGGTGATGCCCTGCGAGGCCGCATAGGTGTTGAGGTTGAAGAAGCCCTCGCCCTGGATCCAGAGGAAGCCCTGGCCGAAGGTCGCGGGTCCGGGGAACGGCCGGTAGAAGGCCGCCACGCGTCGGCCGTCGGCGGACACGTCGACCGACGCGCCGCGCCAGCCGGCGGTCGGCGGCGGGCCGAGCGACACGGCACCGCCCGCCGCGGTCCACCGCCACGGCTGGAAGCTGTTGCTGCTGACGCCGTTGCCGACGACCACCGTCCCGTCGGAAGAGCACGCGGATGCCTCGCCCAGCTGGGCCCCGCCGGGCCACGTGATCAGGGTCTGGACGCCGTTTCTCCAGATCGCACCCTGCCGGAAGCCCGTCGAGCCGTCCTGCCACCCGACCACCACGCTGCCGTCGGTGTTGCAGCCGTTGGCGCGCGTGCTCCGGCCGGTGACGGTCGATCCGAGGCTCACCATGCCGGTCGCGGCCTGCCAGCGGATCGCATGCGCCGACCCCGCGCTGATCCAGCCGAGGCCAACGACGGTCGTGCCATCGCCGGAGATGCCCCAGCCGCTGCTCGCCTCGCCGCCCGAGGACGAGCCGATGCCGCCAAGCGGCGTCCAGGACTGGGTCTGGAAGTCGAAGCGCGACGCCTCGGCAAGCGCGGACACCGGGTTGATCGACGTCCCGCATGCGAAGCGGCCGTCGTTGGAGACGCCGGCCTGCCCACCGATCCCGTTGCCGGGCGCGGCGCCGCCGATGCTCACGAGGCCGCCCTGAGGCGTCCACGCCCAGTACTCGACGGTGTTCGTGCCGACCACGACGCGCCCGTCGGCACTCGCGGCGCTCGGGGAGAGCGCGTTCGGCCCGAGCAGGGTCAGCGACTGCGCGTGCGCGGAGGTCGCCGCCAGCGCCGACAGGATGAAGGTGGCGCTGGATCGCATCGGATGGTCTCCGAGTGCCGGCTCAGGCGGGGCACGCGCCCCACGCGGCCAGCAGTATGCCAAGGTCGTCCGCGTCCACCGAGCCGTTCTGGTCGAAATCGCCTGGGCAGTCGGTGGAGGCGCACGCGCCCCAGTTGCCGAGCAGGATGCCCAGGTCGTCGCCGTTCACCGTGCCGTCGTCGTTCAGGTCGGCGGGGCACGGCGGCGCCGACGGCCGCAGGTCCAGCACGAACGGGGACTGCGCGGCGTCATCACGGACCGCATGCCCGACGATGGTCAGCGCATCGTCCGTCATGGCGAAGCCGCGCAACGCCCACTCGGGCGGCAGCGTGACGCCGTGCTCGGCAGCCCAGGTGGCGATCGGCACGTAGCCGCGGTCGGCGAACCAGATGAAGGTCGTGCTGCCGAAGTAGGTGAGCACCGTCGAGCCGTCGAAGTTCGCGTCCGTCACCGTCCCGAGGCCCGCCGGCGCCGGGATGATCGGCTGATAGCCGGTGGCGGCGCTCCAACGGTACGGGGCGCCGCCGCTCACGTCCGGGCGGCCCTGGCCATAGGCCCACTGCCCGTTGCCGCTGCAGGCGCCGGCCTCGCGCATCTTGACGGTCGCGACGCCGGTGTTCATCAGGGTCGGCACGTAGTTGCCCGACGCATCGCGCCGCCAGACGCAGCCCTGCCGGTAGCCCGTGTAGTCGTCGTTCCAGCCGACGACGAGCGACCCATCCTCGCTGACCGCGTTGGCGCGGGTGGGCTTGTAGAAGTAGACCGTCGGCAGGAGCGACATCACGTCCGTCGTCGCGTCCCAGACGTAGCCCTTTCCGTTGCAGCCCTGGTCCCACACCAGCCCACAGACGAAGCGTCCGTCCGCCGTCATGTCCCATGGGCTGGCTCGCGAGATGTCGCAGTTGAAGCCGAGGCTTCCCACCGACGGGTCGAAGTTCTGCGTCGCGATCTCGAAGAAGGTGGGCTCGGACTTCTGCGGGTCGCCCTGCAGCGTGCTGCACATCAGGCGCTGGCCGTCGCCCGTCACGAGCACGCTTCCGCCCACGCCGTTGCCGGGAGGCAGCGCACCGTTGACGAACACCACCCAGGTGTCGAGCGTCCAGTACCAGACGCGGCCCTGGTCGTAGCCGGACACCACGCGTCCGTCGGCGCTGACGTCGACCGCGTAGGCGTACGGGACGAGGCCCAGCAGGTGAAGCTCACCGGCACCGGCAACGGTCGGGATCGCGGCCGCCAGGGCGGCCGAGGAAAGGAACGCGCGCATCAGGGGCAGGCGCCCCACGCTGCGAGCAGGATGCCGAGGTCGACGCCATCGACGGCACCGTCATTGTTGAAGTCCGCCGGGCATGCGCCGGACGGCGGGCACGCACCCCATGCGGCGAGCAGCAGGCCGAGGTCGTTGCCGTCCACGACGCGGTCATTGTTCAGGTCGGCGGGGCACGGAACGGCCGTCGGCTCGACGAGCTGCCGGGCGATCGCGTAGATGCCCCCGGCCGAGTCGCCGAACACGCACACCAGCCACCCATTGTCGCTGAGGCCCGTGCCGCTTCCGTTGCCGTTGTTGCCGGTCGAGCCGATCAGCGTGATCGCGGTGATCGCGGTGCCGGTGAAGGTCGTATCGCCGGTCTTCGCCAGGAGCCGCAGGCCGCCGCCCGCGTCCCACGCCATGAGGGCCTTGCCGAACGCGCTGGTACCTGCATTCGTGACGCTGGCGCTGAACACCACGACGCCGTTCGCGGCCGCGCACAGGCTGGTGCTGCCGGCGAGGCTGTCGAAGGTGAATCCCGGCATGCCGGGCACGGGGTCGGTCTGGCGGCAGACCGTGAACATCGTGCCGTTGGCCGCGCGCACGCCGATGTAGGTCGCCGGGGCAGGCGAGCTGATCGCGCTCCCGTCGGCGTTCATGAAGATGCCCTCGAAGGCATACATGCCGCTCGACGCGCGGACGGCGCTCGACGTGCTGATGGACGAGAACACCTTGCCGGCGAAGTTCGGGTTCGGCGAGTTGGTGATGTTGGGAATGACGTCGCCCTTGCGGATGAGGATCGAGAAGGTCCCGTTGGTCTCCGTCATCAGGGCCTTGTCGTTGAGCGTCGTGGCGGTGCCGCCGAGGTCGGTGAAGAAGGTGATCGTCCCGTCCGAGGCGAGGGGACGCTGGCTGAACGCGAACGACGTGGCGGACTTGAAGGTCAGGCCGTCGAAGCCGGGGATGAGGTCGCCTTCGCGCGCCCACATGCGCACGCCGCTGGAGGCGCCGACGTTCGTGTAGTGCGCGATGTCGTTGGCGGTCGTGACGCTTCCGCCGACGAGGGTGCCGGAGAAGAGCACGTTCGAGCCCTTGAGGTACTGGCCGAAGCCGCTGGGGGTCACCGTCGACCCGCCGACACCGGGGGCCGGGTCGCCCTTGCGCATGATCAGCTGGTCCGCGCCGGCGCGGACCAGGACGAGCGCCAAGTTGTTGGTGGTGCCGGACACGTCGCCGCCGGAGAGCGTGTACGTGATCAAGAACTCGCCGGAGTTGTTGACGCGCCAGCCACTGGAAGAACCGCCGGAGGAGAGGGTGACGTTCGCCGGGAGCTGCGCGCCCGCGGTCCCGGGGCACACGTCGCGGCCCTGGGTGAGGAGCACCGGCGTGCCCGAGGGGGGAACCCACCACACCCCGGTGTCGTTGGTGCCGGCGGTGATGCCCGGGCCCGTCATGAAGCCCATGGCGAGCACGCCGCCGTTGGCGGCCATGTTGTTCGCGCTCACGATCGAATTGTTCGCGCTTGCGGTGCGCGAGATGATGGCGTCCGCCGGGCTGTTGCCGGGAACGCCCGAGTTGTTGCGCGCGACGACCGTCCACGGAGCACCCGCGGACCGGACCAGGACGAGGTGGTTGGCGGTCGCGCCGGTGTTCGTGATGCCCGCGCCAGCGATCTGCCCGCGGAAGCTCACGACGCCGTTCGAGTCGATGGTCGGGTTGGTCCACTGGTTCGGCACCCACACGGCACCGGAGATGCCCGTGATGTTGGCGGAACTCACGCCGTCTGCGACGGACAGAACCTGCCATGCGCCGTCACCGGACGCGGAGGGAGCAAGGCACAGGGCGAACGCAGGAAGGAAGAGCGGCGCGTACTTCATGAGGGAAGGCCTCGTGGACAGGGAGCGGGCGAACGACCACCGCCCCGGAAGGGACCGGGGCGCTCCCAAAGGTAATCCTGAATGA
>JBJTJU010000099.1:0-6108 GCA_046096165.1 Phycisphaerales bacterium
GAAGTCGATCACCTTCGGCACCGCACGACCGGACCCCCGCGACACCAGCACGTTCCCCGGCTTGATGTCCCGGTGGATCACCCCCTTCTGGTGCGCATGCTGCACCCCGTCGCACACCTCGGCGAAGAGCGCCATGCGATCGCGCACCCCCAGGCGCTCGTCGTCGGCGTGGCGCGTGATCGGCGGGCCATCGATGTAGGGCATCGCAAACCACGGCCGGCCGTCCTCGGTCACCCCGGCATCGAGCACCGAGGCGACGTTCGGGTGGTCCATCCGGGCCAGCGCCTGGCGCTCGGCGCGGAAGCGCGCCATCACCACCGACGACGACGGGTCGCGACGCAGGAGCTTCAGCGCCACCAGGCGGCGCACCGGCTCCTCCTGCGAGGCAAGCCACACCGTGCCGAAGCCGCCTTCCCCCAGTACCGACACCAGCGCGTACCGGCCCACGCGGCCCCGGTCCTCGCCCCACGCGGCGACCGAGGGCGCGACGGACGTCATCAGTACACCCAGCCCTCCGCCTGCGCGACCGCCGGCGGCGCCGAGCTCACGGGATCGGTGACCAGGAGCAGCGCATCCACCAGGTCGCCTTCCTCGTCGCGCACCGCCTCGTCGGCGAGCGCGTCGGGAATGACCATGCCGGCCGAGCGCAGGTTCGCCACGAAGCCCGCGCGCACCTGGCGCGGCGGCTCGCCCGCGCCCTTGTACCCACGTCGCGGCCAGCCGTTCAGGTGCAGCACGGTCGACGGGCAGCCCTCGGCGATGCGCACCGCCGACGCCGCATCGCCCGCGCACGGCTCGATGCGCACGCCCTCGGCGGCAAGCGGCAGCAGCACCTCGCACGCGAACGTCCACGTCTGCTTGAAGACGCGCAGGTTCAGCGGAGACATCGGGGTCGACAGCTCGCGGTCGCAGGCGCGGCGCGGCTCGCGGCGCGTGCGGTCGCGCACGGTGCTTCGCCAGTGGCGCGGGGAGCCGAGCGACTGCATCCATCCGGCGATCGCGGCCCAGTCGGCCGGCACGTCGAAGGCGGCCGCGACCTCGAGCGGCACCGACATCGGCGCATCGACGCGCCACAGGTGCCGGCGGCCGTCATCGCGCGAGGCGAGCACCGCACGCACCAGGCCGCGGCGGTCGAGCCGGCCGTGGGAGCGCACGGGCGCCATGCGGTCGGAGGGGTCACGCCAGACCGCGCGGATCTTCGCCACCCCGCCGCCGTCGGCGCCGGAGAAGTCCACCCCGTGCAGCACGGTCTGCGGAACGCGCCGTTCAGCCCCCACCGCAGCGGTCCTTCGGCTTGCCGCAGGGGCAGCAGGGACCGGAGTGCACATGGGCGGCGCCGACCGGCGAACCGGCCACGCCGAAGACGCTGTGCTGCCTGCGGAAGACGCGGCCGCGGCCGGAGGGATCCTCGACCGGCGCGTCGGCGTCCCGCATCGGGCGCAGAAGGACGATCACCTCGTCGTCGACGTCGTTGGCGTACTCGTACTGGGGCATGGGAGCCTCATCGTACGGCGAGGCGCTTCGGGCGCGCCCGTTCCTGGGGCGTCGCGAACGCCGCCTCGCGCAGGGTGGCCAGCTCGCGTGCGGTGAGCTCGCGCCACTGCCCGGCCTGCAGGCCCTTCAGCTGGAGCGGCCCCATGCGCACGCGGCGCAGCTTCTTCACCGGATGGCCGAGCGTCGCCAGCATGCGGCGGATCTGCCGGTTGCGCCGCTCGCGGAGCTCCATGTAGAGGAGCGTGCGCGTGGCATCGCGCTTCAGGATCTTCAGCTGCGAACGCGCCGTGAGCGCACCCGCGCGCTCGTCGCGGCCGGGCGGGAAGATGCCGCGCTCGAGGCGCTCGATCTCGTCATCCGCCACACGGCCGCCGACGGTCACCTCGTAGCCCTTGTGCATCTCGAAGCGCGGATGCGCCAGGCGGTTCGCCAGCGGGCCGTCGTTCGTGAGGAGCAGCAGGCCCGAGCTGTCGAGGTCGAGCCGCCCCACGGGGTAGAGACGCGCCTTCGACGGATGCTCGACCAGGTCGATCGCGCGCGGCCGGCCCTCGGGATCGCTGTTGGTGCTCACCACGCCCTTGGGCTTGAAGAGCATGACATACACCGCGCGCCCCGCGGCGCGGATGCGCCGTCCGTCGACGCGGATGTCGTCTTCCTCCGGGTTGACCCAGGCGGGCAGCCCGTCGATGCGGTGCCCGTTCACCGTCACGCGGCCTTCCTCGACCGCCTCCTCGCACGCGCGGCGCGAACCGACGCCGGCGTCGGCGAGCACCTTCTGGATGCGCGGGCCCCGTTCGTCCTCCTGGTACGGGTGGGTGGGGGCGTGGCGACGGCGCATCGAGGCATCGTATCCCGGCCCGGGTATGGTCCTCGCCGATGGCTACGGTCGCCGCATGCATCCTCCTCGTCACGGGCTGCACCGGTCCGGGCGGCAGCGCGGTGGCGCCGGCCCTCGTTTCGCCGCTTGACCCGGCCACGCCCGAGGGGAGCACCGCGCGCGAGGCGGGAATCGCCGAGGACCTCCAGCGCCTGGGCGCGGTCATGGCCACCGCGCCCGCGCAGTTTCCCTCGCGCGGCATGCCGCTTCCCGTGCGCCTGGCGTTCCTGCAGCCCTTCGCGCTGCCGGAGATCGCGCGGCGCGTGACCGACGCCACGCTCGGCGCCGAGTCGCGGCCCTTCCGCGCCGTCGCGGACTGCGCCGCACGCACCTACGGCGTGGAAAGCCCCGTCCGCGAGGAACGCAGCACCGTCAAGTCCAACGACCCGCAGCGCGCGATCTTCGCGCTCGACTTCCTGCTCAACGGCGCATCGTCGCGGATTCGCGAGGCGCTGGCGCAGGCCGAACTGCCGGCGGACGGCGCGGCGGCCATCGACCGCACGCTCGGGATCGCCACGCGCTCCACGGGACCACGCAACGCGCAGGTGCCGACCGAGGTCGCCGCCGCGCTGCAGTCCGCGGCGCGGCTCGACCGCGCGGCGCTCGTCGCCGCGGCCGGCCACTTCGACGAGGACCTCGACGTCGCCGCCGACTGGTCGACGTTCCCCGCCGAGGCGCTCCCCGAGGAACTCGCCGGCGCCGTCGACGGCACCGTGCTCGGCGTGCACCGCGTCGATGAACTTGGCTGGCTGGTGATCGGCGGCCCGGGTGCCAACCGCTACGACATGGGGCGCATCGCCGCGGTGTTCGACCCCGCGGGCGACGACCGCTACGAGTGGGCGGCGTCGACCGTCGGCAGCCGCCTGGTGATCGACCTCGCGGGCGACGATGCGCACGCGACCGTCACCGGCACCGGTCCCGCGGTGAGCGGGCCCGCGGGCGCGGCGCTCGGCGTCAGCGTGATCGACGACCGCGCCGGCAACGACCGCTACCAGGGCGCGCGCAACGCGCTGGGCGCCGCGGCCTTCGGGGTCGGCATCCTGGTCGACCGCGCCGGCGACGATGTCTACGACGGCGACGCGTGGACCGTCGGCGCCGCGATCGCCGGCATCGGCGCCGTGTGCGACCTCGCGGGCAACGACCTCTACGTCTCGCAGCTCTTCTCGCAGGCCTGCGGCGGGCCGGGCGGCGCCGCGCTCCTCCTGGACGTTGCCGGCGGCGACCGCTACCGCGCGGACGGGCGCACGCCGAGCGCGTACGGGCAGCCCACCGTCGGCGCGTCGTTCTCGCAGGGCGCGGGCTTCGGCTACCGGATCGGCGGCGCCGGCGGGATCGGCGCGCTGGTGGACCGCGCCGGCAACGACCGCTACGAGTGCGGCGAGTTCGGCCAGGGCTGCGGCTACTTCCTCTCGATGGGCATCGTGCACGACGCGGCCGGCGACGACTTCTACTACGGCCACCGCTACACGCAGGGAAGCGCCGCACACCAGGCCTTCGGCGCGATGCTCGACGATACGGGGCACGACACCTACTGGGCGATGATCGCCGCCAACCAGGGCGCCGCCTGGGACATGGCCGCCGCCGTGCTCGTCGACCGCGAGGGCGACGACACCTACCGCGCCGACGGACTGTCGCAGGGTGCCGCGGCGCAGCAGGCGATCGGCATGCTCGTCGACCTCTCGGGAAGCGATGCCTACCGCGCGGCCGGCGCCAGCCAGGGCGCCGCCGACGGCAACGAGTAGCACTGGGACTCGACGCGCAGCGCCAGCGCGGGAGGCCTCCTCGACCGCGCCGGCCCGAACCGCTTCGCGGGAAACGGCGCCGACGGCGAGCGCCGCGTGTGCGGCGACCGCACGCAGCCGTCCGGCCGCTCCACCTGGGGCATCCTCATCACGCGCTGAGCGCATCGGCGCGCACGTACACTCGCCGCGTGGACGCCGCGCGCCTCGTTCCGTCGACGAACCCGGTCGCACACGCCGTGCTTCGGCTCTGGCGGATCGGCGTGCTGCTGCACCGCCGGGGCCTGCAGGACGACCTGCCGGCGATGGCCTCGGCCCTGGCCTACAAGACGCTGCTGGGGCTCATCCCGATCCTGGTGGTGGTGACGCTCGTCGCGAAGACTCTGATGGGCGCGCAGTTCGCGCCCTTCGTGCGCGAGATCATCGAGTCGATGGGGCTCGACCGCATGCAGATCGTGCCGCCGGCCGATGGCGCCGCCTCGGCCGCGCCGGTGGCGCTCGGCGACTGGATCGAGACGCTCGTGCGCCAGGCCTCGGAGATCGACCTGAGCGCCCTGGGCTGGGTGGGCGTCGCCGTCACGGTGACGAGCGCCATCTGGCTGATGACGAGCATCGAGCTCAGCTTCAACCGCATCTGCCACGCGCGCACCGGGCGGGCGTGGCTGCGGCGCGTGGTGCTCTACTGGTTCGTCCTCACGGCGACGCCGCTGCTCCTGGCCGCGATCCCGCTCCTCTCGTCCATCCTGTCCTCGTTCCGCGACGCGCCCGGCATCGGGTGGCTGGCGCATGCGGCGGGCACGGTGTGGGGCGTGGTGGTCCTCTGGGCGCTCCTCACGCTCGTCTACCTGGTGGTGCCCGCGGGGCGGGTGCGCCTGCAGTACGCGGCGGTCGGTGCGCTGGCCGCCGCGGCGGTCATCATCGCGCTCAAGACGCTGCTTGCCGCGTACTTCGAGCACGCCTTCGCCATGAGCCGGCTGTACGGCTCGCTCGGGCTGGTGCCGGTCTTCATGTTCTGGCTGTGGGTGGTGTGGATGGCGGTGCTCTCGGGCCTGGAGATCGGGCTCCTCGCGCAGGCCGTGGGCACGCGCGGGCTCGACACCGGCATGGCGGCCAACCAGGGCGAGCCTGCCGACCCCGCGGTGGCGGTGGCCGTCATGGAGTCGGCGGTGCGCGCCTGGCGCGCGGGCCGGCTCGTCACGCGCGAGACCATCGCCAACGACCTGGAGATCGACGACCGGCTCGCGGGCGAGGCGCTCGAGGCGCAGGCGCGCGCGGGGTTCCTCACGCCGACCGAGTCGGGCGCCTACGTGCCCGCGCTCCCGCCCGACCGCATCTCGGCGGCCGCGGTGCTGGAGGCGGCGCAGGCCGGCTGCGGCGGCGAGGAGGCCTTTGCGCGGTCCCCGATCGCGCTTGCCCTGCGCCACGCCCAGCGCGCGGCCGCCCAAGGCCGCACGATGGCCGCCGCGGCCGACGCGCCTACCATGGGTTGATCCGGCACCGCGCCCGACCGCCATGTCCACCCGCCGACGCCCCGCCGCCCCGTTCGCCGCCGCCCTGCTCGCCCTGGGCGTGCTTGCGGCCGCTGGCTGCTACCGGCACGTCGTCGAGGTGCGCGGCGGCCCGTCCAACGTGCCCGTGCATGAGCCGAACATCGGCAAGGACGAGAGCATCTGGTCCAACCCGGCGCCGAAGCAGCGGCCCACCGCGAGCGAGATCGAGACCGCGCGGTTCCCCGGCCAGACGCCCTGACCGCCGCCACCTATCATTCTTCCTCCCATGGGCATCGAACAGGCACTCCCGGTCGACAGCGTCCTCACCACGCAGCTGCAGCGCGTCGTCAACTGGGCGCGCCGCTCAAGCGTGTGGCCCATGCCCTTCGCGACCGCCTGCTGCGGCATCGAGCTGATGGCGACCGCCTGCAGCCGCTTCGACCTCGCCCGCTTCGGCGCCGAGGTGATGCGCTTCAGCCCGCGCCAGTGCGACCTGATGATCGTCGCC
>JBJTJU010000100.1:0-8125 GCA_046096165.1 Phycisphaerales bacterium
CGATCAGCACGTGGCGGTAGCGCGCCGCCGCCGCCTCGCGCAGCGAATCGACCGACCCGAGCGACAGCGCCACGCGCATCAGGAGGTCGTCGAAGTCGAGCGCGCGGCTGCGCGCGAGCGCCCCCTGGTACGCCTCGTACGCCTTCGCCACCTGGCGCGAGGCGTAGTCGCCGGCGGACTCGCGGAAGTCGTCCGGCATGAGCAGCTGGTTCTTCGCCGCGCTCACCTTCGAGAGGACGGCCGCGGGCTGGAAGTTCCGCTCGTCGAGGCCGGCCTCCGCGATCGCCACCTTCATGGCTCGCTTCTGGTCGTCGGCGTCGAAGATGACGAAGTCCGGGTCGACGCCGCACTCGAGCGCGTGGCGGCGCAGGAACATCGCGCAGAAGGCGTGGAAGGTGCTGACCACCAGCCCGCGGCGGCTCGCGACCTCGGGCGGCAGCATCGCCTCGACGCGCTGCTTCATCTCGCCCGCGGCCTTGTTGGTGAAGGTGAGCGCGAGGATCTGCCACGCGGGCACGCCGCAGGCGACGAGGTGCGCGATGCGGCGCGTGATGACGCGCGTCTTGCCCGAGCCCGGGCCGGCAAGCACCAGGAGCGGGCCCTCGCCGTGCTCGACCGCCGCGCGCTGGTCGGGGGTCAACCCCTCGACGAGCGCGGCACGGTCGGGGGCACGGCGCGCGGAGGGCGCCTCGGGCAGGGGTTCTTCGGGGGGAAACAGCATCGCGGTGGCATCCGTGCGCGTCGGGCGCGAGTCTAGGAAGACAGCCTCCGACACTCTGTCCACATGCCCGAAGGCGCCTTCACAATTGCTAAACCGTGGTCCGTGATGGGGTTGCGAATCACGGTTTGAAAGTCGATAAAAACGGAACGCTTGAGGCTTGCACCCACAACCTGTAGGGGTACCATGCGGCCCACGCCCAAGCGTTGGTGGTGCAAGGGCGACCGAATCGTACCGTACGGATGCCGAACAGGCAACCGATCTCGGGCGATCCGGGTCGTGGTGGGGGCGCGGGTGCCGCGTCCTTGGGTCCAGTGGTTCGGTGAGCACTTCCCCTGGCCAGGATGGCCGGTTCAAGAGGTCGGGCAATGAGCATCCTGTGCGACACGCAGATCCGCGACTCGGTGCGGATCGTTCCCTTCGCGGACAACGCGAAGCGCCCCGGGACGGTGTCCTTCGGCGTCTCCAGCTACGGCTACGACGTCCGCGTCGGCACCAGGTTCAAGGTGTTCACCAACGCCACGAGCGGCGGCACCGCCATCGTCGACCCGAAGGCGTTCACCAGCGACCTCTTCATCACCATCGACACCGCCGAGACCGGCCGCGACCACATCGTGATCCCGCCGAACTCGTTCGCGCTCGCCGAGACCGTCGAGACGATCGACGTGCCGCGCGACGTGCTGGCGATCTGCGTGGGCAAGAGCACCTACGCCCGCTGCGGCATCATCGTCAACGTCACCCCGCTCGAGCCCGAGTGGCGCGGCAAGGTGACCATCGAGATCAGCAACACCACCCCCCTTCCCGCCAAGATCTACGCCAACGAGGGCATCGCGCAGATGATCTTCCTGCGCGCCGAGCGCGAATGCGCCGTCAGCTACGCGGACAAGGGCGGCAAGTACCAGGACCAGGCCGGCCTGACGCTTCCCCGCGTCGACGGCCTCGCCCACGCCGAGCACGCCAGGCACTGAACCACCGCCGCGGTGCGCGCGCCGGCCGCTGCCGGGACGCGCGCCGCGGCGACCGCATCGAACGAGACCGAGTCACGGACGCACGGAACGAAGAGGAACAGGACGAAACGAACATGCGCATCGCACGCCGATTCACCACCGCAGGCAAGGACGTCTACAGCACCGTCGAGTGGACCACCCGCTCGAGCCGCATCTCCAACTCCGACGGCAGCACCGTCTTCGAGATGCATGACGCGCAGGTGCCCGCGGGCTGGAGCCAGCTCGCCACCGACATCGTGGTCAGCAAGTACTTCCGCAAGGCCGGCGTGCCGCAGCTGGGGAAGGACGGCCGCCCGCTGAAGGACGCCGCCGGCAAGCCCGTGCTCGGCCCTGAGCGCAGCGTGCGCCAGGTGGTGCACCGCCTCGCCGGCTGCTGGCGCCACTGGGGCGAGAAGCACGGCTACTTCACGAGCCGCAAGGACGCCGAGGCGTTCTACGACGAGATGGCGTGGATGCTGGTCCACCAGGTGGCGGCGCCCAACAGCCCGCAGTGGTTCAACACCGGCCTCAACTACGCCTACGGCATCAGCGGCCCCGCGCAGGGCCACTGGATCGCCGACCACGAGACCGGCAAGGTCACGCTCGCGAAGGACGCCTACGGCCACCCGCAGCCGCACGCCTGCTTCATCCAGGGCGTGCGCGACGACCTCGTCGGCGAGGGCGGCATCATGGACCTGTGGACGCGCGAGGCGCGCCTCTTCAAGTACGGCTCCGGCACCGGCACCAACTTCTCGAACCTCCGCGGCAACGACGAGCCGCTCTCGGGCGGCGGGCGCAGCTCGGGCCTGATGAGCTTCCTGAAGATCGGCGACCGCGCCGCGGGCGCCATCAAGAGCGGCGGCACCACGCGCCGCGCCGCCAAGATGGTGTGCCTGGACGTCGACCACCCCGACATCGAGGCGTTCGTCAACTGGAAGGTGCGCGAGGAGATCAAGGTCGCCGCGCTGGTCGAGGGCATGAAGCACCTCTCCGCCAACCAGAAGGAGATCGCCGAGCGCCTGGGGCTGCGCCTGGACTACGACTTCAACGGCGAGGCCTACTACACCGTCAGCGGCCAGAACTCCAACAACTCCGTCCGCCTCTCGGACGAGTTCATGGACGCGGTCGAGAAGGACGGCGAGTGGACGCTCACCCGCCGCACCGACGGCAAGGTGGCCAGGACCCTGCGCGCCGTCGACCTGTGGAAGCAGGTCAACGAGGCCGCGTGGCACTGCGCCGACCCGGGCGTCCAGTACGACTCGACGATCAACGCGTGGCACACCTGCCCCGCGGGCGGGCGCATCAACGCCAGCAACCCGTGCAGCGAGTACATGTTCCTCGACGACACGGCCTGCAACCTGGCGTCGATCAACCTGCTCAAGTTCTACGACCCCGAGTCGCGCACCTTCGACCTCGAGGGCTACGAGCACGCGATCAGCCTGTGGACGGTGGTGCTCGAGATCAGCGTGCTGATGGCGAGCTTCCCCTCCAAGGAGATCGCCGAGCTGAGCTGGAAGTACCGCACGCTCGGCCTGGGCTACGCCAACCTCGGCGCCATGCTCATGCAGGCGGGCATCCCCTACGACAGCGAGGCCGGCCGCGCCGTGTGCGCCGCCCTCACCGCCATCCTCACCGGCCGCTCCTACGCGGCGAGCGCGGTGCTGGCCGCCGAGCATGGCCCCTTCGACGGCTACAAGGCCAACAAGGAGAACATGCTGCGGGTGATCCGCAACCACCGCCGCGCCGCGCACGGCGAGGCGCGCGACGGCGGCACCTACGAGGCCCTGCGCATCTCGCCGGTGCCGATCGACCACGGGGTCTTCAGGTCGGGCCAGGTGAACATCGCCAACGCCTCCGACATGCTCGGCCGCGCGACGGCGGCGTGGGACGACGCGCTCGCCTTCGGCAGGAAGCACGGCTTCCGGAACGCGCAGGTGACCGTGATCGCCCCCACCGGCACCATCGGCCTGCTGATGGACTGCGACACCACGGGCGTCGAGCCCGACTTCGCGCTCACCAAGTTCAAGAAGCTGGCCGGCGGCGGCTACTTCAAGATCGCCAACCAGTCGCTGCGCCCGGCGCTGGTGGCCCTGGGCTACCCGGCGGCGCAGGTCGACGACATCGTGACCCACGTGATGGGCACGCTGAGCCTCGACGTGCCGATGCCCGCCGAGGACGGCACGTTCCCGTCGCACGGCCCGTCGCTGCGCGACCACCTGATCGAGTGCGGCTACACCGGCGACGAGGTGGTGGCGATCGAGAACGGCCTGCCCACGGTGTTCGAGATCTCCTTCGCCTTCTCGGCGTGGAAGATGCCGGAGCGCCTGATGGCGTCCCTGGGCATCGACGTGGCCAAGGCGCGCGCGGACATGAAGTTCAACGGCCTGCGGGCGCTTGGCATGAGCCGGAAGCAGATCGAGGCGCTCAACGTGCGCATCTGCGGCACGCAGACCGTCGAGGGCGCGCCGCACCTCAAGGAGCGGCACCTCGCGGTCTTCGACTGCGCCAACCGCTGCGGCACGCTCGGCCAGCGCTTCATCGCGCCGGAGGGGCACATCCGCATGATGGCTGCCGCGCAGCCCTTCATCTCGGGCGCCATCAGCAAGACCATCAACCTGCCCAACGAGGCGTCGGTCGAGGACATCGGCCGCTGCTACCGGCTGAGCTGGGAGCTGGGCCTGAAGGCCAACGCCCTGTACCGCGACGGCTGCAAGCTGAGCCAGCCGCTGAGCACGAAGAGCGACGCCTCCGAGGACCGCGACGAGGAGGACACCGAGGGCCTGAAGGAGGCCGCGGTCACCGAGCGCGTGGTCGAGGTGGAGCGCGTGGTGGAGATCGAGCGTGTGGTGGAGCGCGTGGTGGAGCGGCCGATGCGCCGCCGACTGCCCGACACCCGCGAGTCGATCACCCACAAGTTCAACGTGGCGGGCCACGAGGGCTACCTGATCGTCGGCCTCTACGAGGACGGCAAGCCCGGCGAGCTCTTCATCACGATGGCGAAGGAAGGCTCGACAATCGGCGGCCTGATGGACTCGCTCGGCACCGCGGTGAGCCTGGCGTTCCAGTACGGCGTGCCGGTGGCGAGCATCGTCAACAAGTTCGCGCACCAGCGCTTCGAGCCGATGGGGATGACCACCAACACGGACATCCCCTTCGCCAAGAGCCTGGTGGACTACATCTTCCGCTGGCTGGGCATGCAGTTCATCGACGGCTACCGGGAGCAGAACGCCCCGCGCCGGTCGAAGCCCGCGGACACCCACGCCGGATCGGCAGGCGCAGGAAGCGCCGCCGCCATCACCCACAGCAAGGAGGCTGAATGGCCCGCACGAGCAAGCGCACTGCCGCACGCCGACCGGACGGACGCTCCGTCGGGAAGCGACCGAGCCGCCGCCGGATGGGCGAGGGCGGACGCGAGCCCGTCGCTTGCGTCGCGTGCCGTGACCGACATCCCGGCCGCGTCGATCATCGACGGTTCGGCTGGGGCGCGGATCGAGGCGACGATCACCGAGACCGTGGTGGTCGCCGAGGTGCACGCGGAGGGCAGCGCGCTCAAGCAGTCCAACGCGCAGCTCATGGGCGACGCGCCGCCGTGCAGCACCTGCGGTGAGATCACCGTCCGCAACGGCACGTGCTACCGGTGCCTGAACTGCGGCACCTCGATGGGCTGCTCCTGAGCCACCGACCCGGGCGCGGCGCGCCCGACGAACCACCCGCCGCACGGCCTGCCCCAAGGATGGGGCGCCGTGCGGCGGGGACCGAACGACTGGGTCCCGCGCGGCGCACGGCCGCGGGCGCGGGACGGCGGAGGCCACGAGCCGACGACACCACAGGACCATGCGATGCGCGCGGACTCCGACCCGCGCGCGTCGCGACAACCGACGCGATGGGGGCGAGCGCCCAGGGCGTGCGCGGTCAGCGAGTGGATGGACCCTCCTTGCAGGCCGGATGAGCACGGACAGCGCGCACTTCGGCCCCCTCTCCTGGGAACGGATGCCCCCCATCGGAACGCTGCTGCGCCTGCTTCGGCAGGATGCCCGCAGCGGGACGACCCGGAAGGGAGACCCACCCGCCCGCGGACTCGCCCCCTCGCGTCACTTTCCACGGATCGGCCGCACCTTGCGTGCGCCAGGTCCCTCCCCCGCCGCGGCATGCCCACCCCCGCGGCGGGGTCTTTCCTTCCCGGGCGAGCCGTACACTGCATCGATGGTTCCCGAGCGTGAACGAGGATGGGTGCGGGGGAGACGGCGCGCGCCGGTGGCATGCGCCGCTGCGGCGGCGGCGCTCCTCGCCGGGTGCGCAGCCACCCCGGAGCAAGTGTCGCTGTCGCGCAAGGCGAAGCTCGACACCGCGCCCATCACCCACGTGGTGCTGATCCAGCTGAAGGACCCGACGCGCGCGGCGGAACTCGTGGCCGACTGCGACCGCGCCCTGCCGGCCCTGGAGTCGGTGGCGTCCTACTCCTGCGGCGTGCCGCTTGCCACCGACCGCACCACCGTGCTGCGCGACTACGACGTGGGCATCTACGTGGGCTTCCGAGACGGCGCCGACTACCGCGCGTACGTCGACGACCCGCGGCACCTGGCCCTGGTCGAGCGCTGGCGCGACGGCTGGAAGGCCGTTCGCATCTGGGACATCGCCGAGGGAACCACGGGGGCGGTGGCGGGCGATCCGCTGCCGACGCCCGCGCCGGAGCCCGAGACGACGCCGGCGGAGCCGGTGGCACCGGCGCCTGCCGCGACGCCGAAGGCTGCGCCCGCCGACGCCGCCGCACCTGCGAACGCACCGGCCGCAGCGCCCACGAAGCCACCGGCCGCCGCGCCCGCGCCGGCGGAGCCGAAGGGCTGACCGCTACACTTCGCCCGATGGCGGTCCACACGTCCATCCAGCCCCGCCAGAAGTGGTGGAACATCGCGTACGCAGGCATCTGCCTGGTGCTCGCGCTGTGGGGCGCCTACGACTACTGGGTCACCATCCCGGACAAGGAAGCCGCCGTGGACGCCTACGACTCGGCCGCGAAGCAGGTCGAGGACTTCGAGGCGAAGGCGCAGGCGTCGCAGGCCGCCCCCGGCGGCGCGCAGCCGCTCTCGGCCGAGGAAGTCGCCGCCTACACGCAGGCGAAGGCCGTGGTCGACAAGGGCCGCCCCACCCCGCCCGCGGCCTACGACCGCCCGGTCCAGCTCTGGATGTACATGGTGGGCTGCGGCGTCATGGGCGTGCCCTGGTTCCTGTGGCAGTGGATCGCCACCGCGCGCCGGCGCTACTCGCTCGAGGACGACGGCACGCTGGTGGCCCCGGAGGGCCGCTTCGGCCGCGCCGACATCGCCGACATCGACATGGACAAGTGGATGTCGAAGTCCCTGGCGACCGTCGTCCTGACCGACGGGCGCAAGCTCGTGCTCGACGACTACAAGCACCGCGACATGCACCTGATCGTCGGCGCGATCGCCTCCGAGCGCCACCCGGAGAAGTGGAGCCCCGAGGCGCGCGACCTCGACCGCGTGCGCGCGGAGGCCGAGGCGGCGGACGCCGCGAAGGCCGCGGCCGACGCGCCGTCCGGCGGCGGCGCGGGCTGACCCATGCGTTCCACCACCGAGCCAACGACCGCGATCCCGAAGCAGGACCGCTGCGCGGACCTGCCGCACCGACCGCGCGTGATGCTCGGCAAGATGGGCCTCGACGGCCATGACCGCGGCGTGAAGCTGATCGCGCGCGTCATGCGCGACGCGGGCATCCACGTCGTCTACAGCGGGCTGTGGCAGACGCCGCGGAGCCTGGCGATCGGCGCGCGCGACGAAGACGTCGACTGCGTGGCTGCGTCGATGATGTCGAACTCGCACCTGGTGCTGGTGCCGCGGCTCCTCGGCGAGCTGAAGGCCGTCGGGCGCGCGGACATCCCGGTGAACGTGGGCGGGATCATCCCGCAGTCGGACGTGCAGGCGCTGCTCGACGCAGGCGTCGCGCGCGTCTACCACACCGGCACGGGGATGGACGACATCATCGACAGCGTGCGGGCGAGCGTGAAGCCGTACGCCCCGCTCGCCGCGGGGCCGCGCGAGGCGATGCTCGCGCGGCAGATCTCGATGGCGCACGCGGGCACGCTGCCCGCGGTCACGCCCTCGCGCCGGCCGGCGCGCGTGGTGGGGATCACCGGCTCGCCGGGCGCGGGCAAGAGCACGCTGGTGGCCGCGATGGCGAACGAGGCCGTGCGCCGCGGGCAGCGGATCGCGGTGGTGGCCTTCGACCCGATGAGCCCGATCACCGGCGGCGCCCTGCTCGGCGACCGCCTGCGCGTCGACTTCAACGCCGTCGACGACAGGGTCTTCTACCGGTCGCTCGCGATCGTCGGCGAGGACTACCGCAGCCTGCCGCAGATCGTCGGCCTGATCGGCGCGGCGGGCTTCGACCTCCTGATCATCGAGAC
>JBJTJU010000101.1:0-5433 GCA_046096165.1 Phycisphaerales bacterium
GGACGAGGCACGTGCCGCCGCGGCCGTCTCGGCGAACCTCAAGCACTGGGGCGAGGAGCTGTCCGCGGCCGCGCGTCGGCTCTCCGACGGTGCGCGCGAGGCGCGGTCCCCGGCCCTCGCATCGTGGCTCGAGGCGGCACCACGCGAGTTCCTCGACGTGGCGCGCGAGCTGCGCACGGCCCAGGACGCCCTCGACCGCCTGCCGCGGCTCTGGGGCGCCGAGGTCGGTGCGGCGCTCGCGGCCGGCGCGCGGGGGACGCGCGGCGAGCCCCGCCAACACCTCGTCCACTTGGCGCGCAACGGCTGCAGGCGGGTCCGCAAGCACCACGAGCACCTGCCAGTCTCCCTCGAGCGACCCAAGCAGCGCATCCGTCGCGGGCGACAGGGTGTAGGCGCGCGAGGACGTCATGTCGGCCGTCCGACGGAGCGCGGGAGCATCCGCCGCCCCGACCGCGGCCACGGCGGCCACGGCGGCAAGCAGCAGGCCCGCCGCCACGCGCGGCGTGCCGGCGATCCGAGCCGGAAGCGTGCCGCGCGCCGCGGCGGTGACGGCGGCCGCGAGGAACCACGCGCACGCGCACGCGAAGAACGCCACGTTCCCCGTGTCGAGCAAGCCCATCTGGAACTCGTCGAGGCGGCGCAGCGGGTCGATGGCGAACCCCAGGTCCGCCATCGAGCCCGGGAGGAGCGCCGGCGCCGCACGCGCCACCGCGATCCACACGAGCCAGAGGAAGACCGTGAGGAGGTACGCGGCCACCTGGTTGCCGACCAGGGCGGACATCAGGATCCCCGAGGCCGCATAGGCCGCACCGGCAAGCACGAGTCCCACCACGCCGGTCAGCGCCTCGAGCGGGTCCGGGCGCGAGCACCACTCGAGTGCCGCGAACTGCGCGGCAAGCGGCACCGCGACCGCCAGCGTGAGCAGCGCGAGCGCCGCCACGAACTTGCCCAGGACGATCGATGCCACGCCTGCCGGCGACGCAAGCAGCACCGGCCACGTCCCGCCACGCCGCTCCTCGACGATCGAGCGCATGGAGAGCGCCGGCGCCACCACCAGCACCGCCCAGCCGAGGGCGATCATCGATCCGCGCAGCGTGGCCGGCGCGCCGCTGCGGAACACCGCCAGCGCGAACACGGTGCCCGAGAGGAGTGCCACCGCCACCAGCACGCTCCACCCGAGCGCCGACGCCAGCTGCACGCGCCACTCGCGGCGCGCGACGGCGACCATCGACCGGATGAGGGCGGTCATGGACGTGCCCCCGCCCCGGCGATCAGCCGGTGGAAGACCGCCTCGAGCGCCGGCTCGGTCCGTTCCAGGCGACGCAGCGCGATGCCGGCCGCACCGAGCGCACGCGCCACCGCCTCGCACGCGCGGTCGGCATCGGTCGACGGCTCGAGTGCCAGCTCATGGACGCTCCAGCCGTCCGTCCCGGCCGAGGCTGCCGCAACGCGCACGCCGACGATCGACGCCAGCGCGGCCGTCGCATCGCGCGCGCACTCGACGACCACCACCGCACCCGACGCACCGCGGGCGCGCAGGTCGGCCATCGACCCGTCCGCCACGACGCGGCCACGGTCGATGAGCACCGCACGGTCGCAGCTGGCCTCGACCTCGGCCAGCACGTGGCTCGAGAGGAGCACCGTCGATTCCTCGGCGAGCGACCGAACCAGCGCGCGGAAGTCGCGCACCTGCGCAGGGTCGAGGCCGGAGGTCGGTTCATCCAGGACCAGCACCGCCGGCGCATGCACGATGGCCGCGGCCATGCCGACGCGCTGGCGGTAGCCCTTGGAGAGCTGTCCGCAGAGCCGGCGGCGCACGTCGGTCACGTTGCAGCGTGCCAGCGCTCGGTCGACCGCGGCACCGCGCGCGGCGCGGGGCACGCCCCACAGCTCGGCGCGGAAGCGCACGAATTCCTCGACCGTCAGGTCGGGCGTCACCGGGCTCTCCTCGGGCAGGTAGCCCACGGCGCGGCGCACCGCCTCGGCACCGGGCTCCATCCGCCGGCCGCCCACGAGCACCCCGCCCTCGTCGGGGGCCATGGCGCCGACCACCATGCGGATCGACGTGGACTTCCCGGCACCGTTCGGCCCGAGGAAGCCGCAGACGGATCGTGCAGGAACCGCGAAGGACACCCGGTCCACCGCGAGGACGCGTCCGAACCGCTTGACGATGGCATGCGCCTCGATCATGACCTGGGACGCGCGCAGGAGGGGAACCGCGACGGGCACCGAATCGTACCGGGGCAGGCCGGGATACACTCACCCCACGCACGGAGCGCGATGTCACCGACGTCCCGAACAGAACTGCACGGCGGCGATCCCGCGATGCTCCTCGAGGAGATCGGCGACGGGATCGGGGTGGTGGACCGCGGCGGCGAGCTGATCTGGATGAACCATCGCCTGGAGGCGCTCGACGCCGAGACGATGCGCCGCTTCTGCGACTGCTGCGCGGCGCTGATGGCCGAGCTGGCCGCCGACGGCACCGGGCGCCGGACGCACCTGCGGACCTTCAAGGCCGGCGAACGCACCTGGGAGGCGGCGATCACCCCGCTCGTCCCCGAGGGCGGCGCGGCGGCGACGCGCGTGGTCGGCGTGCTGCACGACGTCACGGCGCGCCAGCGCGTGCTCGACCGCGTGGACGCGATCGACGCGGCGGGCGCGGACCTGCTGGCCCTGGATGCGAAGAGCATCGGTCCGCTCAACGTCGCCGAGCGCCTGCGCCTCATCGAGGACAAGGTCGTCTCGTCGATGGAGCGCCTCTTCGGCGCGCGCGAGTTCGAGGTGCGCCTCCTCGATGCGGCGTCGCAGCGGCTGGAGCTCGTGACGAGCCGCGGCATCGAGCCGCTGCCGCCCGGCCGGTTCCTGCACGCGACGCCCGAAGGGAACGGGATCTCCGGGCGCGTCGCATCCTCGGGCGAGGCCTACCTCTGCCGCGACGCCGAGCATGACCCGGCGTTCGTCGCCGGACTCGCCGGCGCGCGCTCGAGCATGACCGCCCCGCTCCTCTTCAACGAGAAGGTGGTCGGCACGCTCAACGTCGAGAGCCGCCAGCCGGCGCGCTTCGACGAGGAGGACCTGCTCTGCCTGGAGCTCTTCGGCCGCTACGTGGCCATGGCGCTCAACATCCTGGACATGCTGGTGGTCGAGCGCTACACGACGAACCAGCGCGTGAGCGGCACGCTGCGCGACGAGATCGCGGCACCCATCTCCTCGATCCGCGCGGCGGTCGCCGACCTGCGGCGCGACCCGGACGTCCCGCCGCAGGCGATCGCCGAGCTCGAGCGCGCCATCGAGCGCGTCGAGACGCGCGTGCGCGGCGCCACCGGCGGGCCGCAGACGGTGCTCGGCGTGGACCGCGTCGACCGCTCGCGCGGCGTCGACCCCGACATCGCGGGCCGGCGGATCGCGGTGCTCGACGACGAGGCGCCGATCCGCGACGCCGTGGGCATGGTGCTCGCGGAGGCCGGGGCCACGGTCGACCGCTTCGAGTCGAGCGAGGACGGCTGCAACGCGATCGAGCGCGCCGCCTCGTCGGGCGCGCCCTACGACGTCGTGATCAGCGACGTGCGCATGCCCGGTCGCAACGGCTACGAGGTCTTCCGCGTCACCAAGCAGGGCTGCCCGCGCACGCAGGTCATCCTGATGACCGGCTTCGGCTACGACCCGAACCACTCCATCGTGCGCAGCACCCAGGAAGGCCTGCACTGCTTCCTGTTCAAGCCCTTCCAGGCGCAGCAGCTCGTCGACGAGGTCCGCAAGGCCGTCGCCGAATGGAAGGGCGAGCGCCCGATGTCGCAAGGCCGCTGACCGCTCAGCGCCGCGTCGCCACCAGCAGCCGCCAGAACCCCTCGAAGTCCTTCCGCACCTCCGCGCCCGCAAGCGCCGGGTTGGCGCAGGCCGCGGCGAGCGCATCGTCGCGCTGTCGGTGGCCGATCTCGACGGCAAGCGTCCCGCCCGGCACCAGCCACTCGTGCGCGGCGGCCACCAGCGGCCGGATGACGTCCATCCCGTCGGCCCCGCCGGCAAGCGCCGAGCGCGGCTCGTGGTCGCGGACGTTCGGCGCCACCTCGTCCCATTCGTCGTCACGGACGTAGGGCGGGTTGGAGGCCAGCACGTGGAACGTGCCGCGCTCGTCGGCACGCAGCGGGGCGTAGAGGTCGCCCGCGCGCAGCTCGACCGCGTCCAGGACGCGGTGCGACCCGAGGTTCGCGCGCGCCAGCTCGAGCGCCGCCGGCACGAGGTCCGTGGCCACGACCTGCACGTCGATGGGCGGCGGCCCGGGCTCGGATGCGTCGACCCCGCGCCGCTGGCCGCGCAGCGCCGCCGCCACGCAGGCCGCGATGCAGCCGGTGCCGGTGCCGATCTCGAGCATGCGCACGGGCGTGGCACCCACGGCGGCCGCGGCACGCAGTGCGCCCACCGCTTCCTCGACGAGGTGCTCGGTCGCCGGGCGCGGGATCAGCGTGGCCGGCCCGACCGCGAAGCGCTTCGACCAGAACCAGCCCTCGCCCACCAGGTACTGCACCGGCTCGTGCCTGCCCGCGCGCACGACCAGCGCGCGCAGCCGGTCGAGCTCGCCGGCCGAGGCCGGACGGTCGGCATCCATGTAGAGCCGCATGCGGTCGCAGCCCAGGACGTGCGCAAGCAGCATCTCCGCGCACACGCGAGGGGAATCGATCCCCTTCTGCGCGAGGTGGCCGTCCATCCAGCGCACCAGGCGCCGCGTGGTCCATGCCTCACCCGCGTTCTGCGGGGAATCGCGGCGGATGGCGGATTCCATGCCGCGAGTATCCTAATCCGCCCTTTCGGAGCCCCATCCATGCCGGGAATCGACGCCGTCACCGACATCCTCGCCGCCGTCCGCGACCGCGCCGCAGCGAGCGCCCGATTCGCTTCCGTCTCCATCGAGGGCGAGCGCCTGCGCTGCCGCGCCAAGGGCGCCGAGGCCGAGGCGTGGTACGTGGTCGACCGCGACGGCGGGCGCTGGAGCGTGGCGCTCCTGACGCCCGACCGCTGGCTGAGCGAGTCGGTCGAGGGCGACATGCTCGAGGGCCGCGACAGCGCCGAGGAGCTGGTCGACGACGAGCTCGTCGAGGTCGGCTTCCGGAACCGCTGCGGCAAGGTGCGCCACTTCCGCGACGAGGACAAGACCTACGTGTTCCGCACGGACGTGCCGCTCGAGGGGCTCGATGACGCGCCCGCGGGCATCGCCACGTTCCTGCTGGCGTTCGAGGCGGCCTTCGGGCAGCTCGGCGACATGGGCGGGGGCGACTGAGCGGTGGCCGACCGGCCGCCCAAGATCGTGATGCTCGGCTGGGAATTCCCGCCCTTCATCACCGGCGGCCTCGGCACGGCGTGCCACGGCCTGACCAAGGCGCTCGACGCGCTCGGGGCGCAGGTGACCTTCGTGCTGCCGAAGGGCGTCGCGGGCGA
>JBJTJU010000102.1:0-2725 GCA_046096165.1 Phycisphaerales bacterium
AGGAAGAGCGTCAGCGCGTAGACGACGACCACGAGCCACGTCGACACGCCGATCCCGATCGCGAGCGCCCCCGCCACCGCGCGCAGGACGAAGCCGGCGGCCACGGTGACCACGTCGACCAGCCGCACGCGCTTGAGCCGCGCGTTGTAGGCCACCTGCAGCGCCACGTACGTGCCGATCGCGCCGAACACCGCCGGCCGCACCCACCAGGCGAGCGCCAGCGCGCCGGCGATGAGCGCCAGCCCGATCGCCACCGCAGTCGACGGCGAGACCTCGCCCGAGGCGACCGGCCGCCGGCACTTCACCGGGTGGCGGCGGTCCTCGTCGGCGTCCAGGGCGTCGTTCACCGAATAGAACCCGCTGCCGGCCATGCAGAAGGCGAGTGCCGTCAGCAGGGCGTTTCGCACCTCGTCGCCCGTGTCCGCCTCGCCCCGCCCGTCGCCGGCCAGCCAGAAGACCAGCGGAACCAGGACGAAGGCGTTCTTCGTCCAGTCGCCGGGGCGCAGGAGCCGGATCGGGCCGGGAAGCATGCATCCCCACTATCGGAATCCGCCTATCATTTCGTCGCCAAAGTTGCGGAAATCCATGGTTGCCCCCACCTCCCAGACCCCCGCGTCCAAGACCGTCCTGGTCCGCATCAAGCGCCAGGACACGCCGCAGTCGGCCCCGCGCTGGGAGGAGTTCCGCGTCCCCTACGGCGAGGGCGCCAACGTCATCAGCGTCCTGCAGTGGATCGCGGCCCACCCGACCACGGCCTCCGGCACCGCCACCACCCCGGTGGCGTGGGAGTCGGGGTGCCTGGAGGAGGTCTGCGGCTCCTGCACCATGGTGATCAACGGCCGGGTGCGGCAGAGCTGCTCGGCGCTCATCGGCAACATCGTCCAGGAGGACGGCTCGATCACCCTGGAGCCGATGACCAAGTTCCCCGTGGTGCGCGACCTCGCCGTCGACCGCCAGCGGATGTTCGACAACCTCGAGCGCGTCAAGGCCTGGGTGCCGATCGACGGGACGTGGTCGCTCGGCCGCGGCCCGCTCGAGTCGCCGGCCGCCGCCGACGCGCGCTACGTGATGAGCACGTGCATGACCTGCGGCTGCTGCCTGGAGGCGTGCCCGCAGTTCGAGCGCGAGGACGACCCCGCGAAGTGGGACGCCGCCCTGCAGGGCGCCCAGGTCTGGAACCAGGTGCGCCTCTTCAACATGCAGGCCACCGGTGCCACGCTCGCCGACCAGCGCCTCGACGCCGTGATGGGCGAAGGCGGCATCGCAGACTGCGGCAACGCGCAGAACTGCGTCAAGGTCTGCCCCAAGGAGATCCCGCTCACCGAGTCGATCGCCGAGGTCGGCCGCCAGGCGACGATCCGCGGGATCAAGCGCTACCTCGGTCGCTGAGCGGGACGGGCGTCCTGCCAGAGCGCCGAGTTGTAGAGGCGGGCGCGCAGGCGGTAGCCCTCGCGCTCGAGCACGCCGATCGCGCCGTCCGACGGGAGTGCCAGCTCGGTCGGCACCTCCAGCATCACGGTGGTGGGCCGCGTCCGCCCGAAGTCGAGGCCCTCGAGGATCGACTGCTCCGAGCCCTCCGCGTCGATGGTCAGCAGGTCGATCCGGTCCCCGAGGAACGCGCGGTGCTCCGCCACCAGGTCATCCAGGGTCCGGATGCGCATTTCCTCCTGCCCGGTCGGGGTCTGGCCCTCGGACACGAAACGCGCGGACCATTCCGGGTTCGTGGTGCTCAGCTCGCTGCTCGTGAAGCGATAGACGGTCTTCGTCCCGGCCTTCGCACCGAGCGCCGCGCACACCACCTGGTCGCGCGGACGCGCCAGGCGGAACTGGCGGCAGAGCGAGGGATCGAGGTCCACGGCGAGCCCGCGCCAGCCCGCACGGTAGAGCGCATACGTGTTCGAGAAGCGCTTGGGATGGTTGCACCCGACGTCGACATACGTGCCAACGCGGCCAGGCGTGCCGGCCGTGAGCACGTCAAGCAGCACGAGGTCCTCGGCGTACTGCGACCAACTCGCACGAATGGTCGGGCGGATCAGGTCACGGGCATCTCGAACCGCGCGGCGAACGTTCATGCTCGGACTATATCGGCACGAATCACACCAGTTCCGACAGCGTCGCACTCGCCGTCATCATTCCGCGTGGGGTGAAGCGCAGCGTGCCGGCGGAACGCTCGAGCATGCCGCACGCGATGGCGCGGTCGATCGCGGCGCGCCGCGCCGGGCCTCGGGCGCCGAGCGACAGTATCTCGGCCACCTCGGTCTCGGGGAGACCGTCGACCAGCCGCAGGCCCATCATCAGCCGTTCGCCGGCGACGGTGTCGGCATCGCCCCGCTCGACGTCGACCACCGGGCTCGTGCCGCGGCTCGCCAGCCAGTCCCCGAGCCGGGGCACGTTCTTCCATCGGACGCCCTGCGCATGGCCCGAGGCGCTCGGCCCCGCGGCAAGCCAGTCGCGGTTGCGCCAATACAGCATGTTGTGGCGGCAGCGCTCGGCGATGCGGTCGCCATCGCGCACGCGTGCCCAGTTGCTCACCTCGTAGCGGCTGAATCCGGCGCGAGCCAGGCGTGCGACCGCCTCCTCCAGCATGGCCGCCTCGACGCCCTCGTCGCAGGGCTCGAACTCGCCGCGCCCCAGGCGCACGGTCATCGCCGTGTTCGGCTCGTAGGTGAGCCCGTAGCAGCTGAGGTGGTCGGTGCCGAGGTCGATCGCATGGGCGAGGTCGCTG
>JBJTJU010000103.1:0-2634 GCA_046096165.1 Phycisphaerales bacterium
GTGCATGCCATCCCGACTGCCCTCGCCGCTGTCATCCGTCCGCTCCGGCATTCGCCGCTCGCTCGCCATGCTGGCCGTCGGCGTGCCGCTCTTCGCGTCGATCGGGGCGGCGCCGGCGTGCGCCGACGCACGGACGGTCCCGGCCGCGCCGCGCAAGCCGAACATCCTGGTCATCTGGGGCGACGACATCGGGCAGTTCAACGTCGGGGCCTACAACATGGGCATGATGGGCTACCGCACGCCCAACATCGACCGCATCGGTCGCGAGGGGGCGGTGTTCACCGACTGGTACGGCCAGCAGAGCTGCACCGCCGGGCGTGCGGCGTTCATCACCGGGCAGTCGCCGATCCGCACGGGCCTCACGAAGGTCGGTCTGCCGGGCGCGCCCGAGGGCATGCAGAAGGAGGACCCGACCGTAGCCACCATGCTGCGCGCGCAGGGCTACGCGACCGGGCAGTTCGGCAAGAACCACCTGGGTGACCGCGACGACATGCTGCCGACGGTGCACGGCTTCGACGAGTTCTTCGGCAACCTCTACCACCTGAACGCCGAGGAGGAGCCGGAGAACCCCGACTACCCGAAGGACCCCGAGTTCCGCAAGCGCTTCGGCCCGCGCGGCGTGATCCACAGCTTCGCCGACGGCCGCGTCACCGACACCGGGCCGCTCACGCGCAAGCGCATGGAGACCTTCGACGAGGAGGTGAACGCGAAGGCGATGGACTTCATGGAGCGGGCGGCGAAGGACGAGAAGCCGTTCTTCCTGTGGTGGAACTCCACGAAGATGCACATCTTCACGCACCTGGCGCCCGGGGCCGACGGCCGCACGGGCCTGGGCATCTACGCCGACGGCATGGTGGAGCACGACCGCCAGGTGGGCGCGCTGCTGGCGAAGCTCGAGGCGCTCGGCCAGCTCGAGAACACCATCATCATGTACTCGACCGACAACGGCGCCGAGACCTTCACCTGGCCCGACGGCGGCACGACGATGTTCCGCGGCGAGAAGAACACGCAGTGGGAGGGCGGCTACCGCGTGCCGTGCATGATCCGCTGGCCCGGCACCATCAAGCCCGGCACGGTGGTGAACGACGTCGGCGCCCACGAGGACATGCTGCCGACCCTGCTTGCCGCCGCGGGCAATGCGACGGCGGTGGAGGACCTGCGCAAGGGACGGGAGATCGGCGGCCGCACGTACAAGGTGCACCTCGATGGCTACGACCTGGGGCCCGCGCTGCGCGGCCAGGCCGAGTGGCCGCGGCGCGAGTTCATCTACTGGACCGACGACGGCAGCGTGGCCGCGCTGCGCTACGGGAACTGGAAGGCGACGTTCCTGCTGCAGGAGGCCGAGGGGCTCAAGGTGTGGCAGCAGCCGTTCGTCGAGCTGCGCGCGCCGCTCCTCACCAACCTGCGCATGGACCCCTTCGAGCGCGCACGCGACGAGGACGCGATGGGGTACCAGCGCTGGTACCTCGACCGGATGTTCATGATCGCGCCGGCCGGCGCCTACGTCGGCCGCTGGCTGCAGAGCTTCCGCGAGTTCCCGCCGCGCCAGAAGCCGGGCAGCTTCAACCTGGAGCGCGTGATGGAGGCCGTGACTCGGCCGCAGGGGCAGTGAGGCGGCACGCCCGGCAGGGTCCGGCGCGCCCCGGCCCGTCGGTGCTGGCGATCGCGTTCTTCGTCGCGGCACTCGTGCTGCAGGCAGTGACGTGGTGGCGTGCCGCCCACTGGTACCCGCTGCTTCCCGATCCGTTCCCGACGCGCTTCGACGGGGCCGGCGTCCCGAGCGGTTGGTCCGCCAAGGGCGTGGCGGCGTGGTTCTCGCTGCCGGCGATCGGCCTCTTCATGCTGTGCCTGCTGACGGCGATCGGTGCGGGCCTGTCGTGGATGGCGCTCCATGCGCCCGGCCTCCTGAACGTCCCGCGCAAGGACCGGTTCCTCGCGCTGCCGCCGCAGTCGCGGATGGCGGTCCTCGGGCCGACGCGCACGTATCTCGCGTGGACGGTCATGCTGGTGTGCGGCCTGTTCCTGTGCCTCGTCGAGGGAACGGGGCTGGTGGCCACGGGTGCGATGGCCGTGCTGCCCATCTGGCCGGTGTTCGGCATGCTGGTCCTGGTGCTGGGGGGACTGGTCCCCTACTGGCGCGGCACGGTGCGGGCGATGGACGCCGCGGGCGGGTGATCGTGTCGTCAGCGGTGTCGGCGATGACATCTGCCTACGATCGATGTGTGCGAGTGACCTCGCCGAGGCGCACCTGGGCGGGCGCGACATCCCCATGACCTATGCGCTGCGCAACGGAAGGGTGGTGGCGACGCTGGCCGGGCAGCGCTCGGGGGCGGAGCTGCTGGCGTGGCTGGATGGACTTCCCGGGGAGTGTGCCGATTCAATTTGATGCCGTGGCTTCGCGTGGGTGGAGGGTGCCTCGGCGCGAGCCAAGTGTCTCCGCGGCATCGACTTAGGCGGTTCCTCGCCCCGCGCGCGCCCGGTCCCGGTCCGCGGCAACCCTCGAAGTGCCGCGAATCCGCGGACTCACGATCCGCAAACACGCGATACACAGAGATGTGATGTTTCCTTCAAGGTCGGGTCTTGCTGCCTGTCCCTTGTCGGGCACCGGCGGCGAGACCCATGGAGACTCTCCCG
>JBJTJU010000104.1:0-11535 GCA_046096165.1 Phycisphaerales bacterium
GTGACGCTGCGCTCCTGCATGGCCTCGAGCAGCGCGCTCTGCGTCTTCGGGGTGGCGCGGTTGATCTCGTCGGCCAGCACGATCTGCGCGAAGAGCGGGCCCTTGCGGAACTGGAAGTCGCGGCCCTGCGGGGTCTCGACCACGATCGTGGTGCCGGTCACGTCGGCCGGCATCAGGTCGGGCGTGAACTGGATGCGCCCGAACTTCAGCTGCAGCGCCTGGGAGAGGCTTCGGATCAGGAGCGTCTTGCCGAGGCCGGGCACGCCCTCGAGCAGCGCATGGCCGCCGGCGAAGAGGCACACGAGGATGCCGTCGATGATCGGCTCGTGGCCGACGACGGCCTTCTGCACCTCGCGCTTGACGCGGTCGTGGTCGGTGCGGAAGGCGGCAACGAGGGCTTCGGTCTGCTGGGCGTCGGCCATGGATCCTCCGCGGGACGGACGCGCATCGTAGGTGGGCGCCGCGCGCGCCCCGGCGCCGCTATCCTTCTCCCGCCGCGTCCCGTGCGGCACTCCCCAAGCGCCTGGCCGGCCACGGAACGGATTCCGGGGCCCTCGGGCGGATCCCCTGAGAAGGATTCGACATGCAACTTGCCTTCGCCGCCGTGGCGGCAGCCCTGGCCTCCGGCCCGGATGCGCCGTCGTTCGAGGTGACCCTGCTCGGTTCGCCCGCCGCCGGCATCGTGGCCGCCGCGATGCGCACCGACGGTGCCCCGATCGACCTCGACCACTGGCACTTCTGGACGCGCCTCGACGGCACGCTCTTCCTCTCGGGCGACGACCTCTCGGTGCGGCCCATGCTCGCGCGCGCGCCGACCGGCGGCGGCGCGTTCGACGCCGGCGCGCAGGAGATCCCGGCGCCGGGGGCGCTGCTCCTCTTCGCCGCGATGGCCGGCCGCCGCAGGCGGCGCTGACCGGTCACTTGCCGGGCAGGCGGTCGAGCACCTTGTCGATCAGGCCGTACTCCAGCATCTCCTGCGCGTTGAACCACTTGTCGCGGTCGCAGTCGGCGTGGATGCGGTCCTTCGTCTGGCCCGTGTTCTCGCTGTAGAGCTGGTACAGCTTCTCGCGCAGGCGCAGGATGTGCTTGGCGTGGATCTCCAGGTCCGTCGCCTGGCCCTCGATGACGCCGTTGATGAGCGGCTGGTGCATCAGGTTCTCGGCGTGCGGCAGCGCGAAGCGCCGGCCCTTGGTGCCGCTGCAGGCGATGACGCTGCCCATGCTCGCGGCCTGGCCGATGATGTACGTGGCCACCGGGCACGGGATGAAGCGCATCGTGTCGACGATGCCCAGGCCCGCGCTCACGCTGCCGCCCGGGCTGTTCACGTACATGCTGACCTCGGCCTTGGGGTCCTCGTTGGCGAGGAACAGCAGCTGCGCCGTCACCACCTGGGCCATCGGCCGCGACACCGCACCGCCGACGAACACCACACGGTCGCGCAGCATCCGGCTGTAGAGGTCGACCAGCTCCTCGCTCTTGCCGCGCCTGTCGACGACGAGCGGGACGGCGACCCAGTCGTGGTCGTCGTCGTCGTCGTGCCGCACGGCATCGCCGAGCGGGTGCGCGGACCGGGACAGGATCAACGCTTGCCCTTCTCCGGGAACGCCGCGACCTCGTCGACCAGGCCGTAGGCCTTGGCCTCGTCGGCGCTGAAGTACTTGTCGCGCTCGGCGTCCTTGGCCACGCGCTCCACGTCCTGGCCGGTGTGGCGGGCCAGGATCTCGTTGAGCTGGCGCTTCATCTTCAGGATCATCTCGGCCTGGATCTGGATGTCCGAGGTCTGTCCGTAGACGCCGCCGTGCGGCTGGTGGATCATCACCTTGGCGTGCGGCAGGATGACGCGCTTGCCCTTCTGGCCCACGGCCAGCAGCACCGCGCCGCCCGAGTACGCGCGGCCGATGCAGTAGGTGGCCACCTCGCTCTGGATGAACTGCATCGTGTCGTAGATGGCCAGCGTGTCGTCGACCGCGCCGCCCGGGCTGTTGATGTAGAAGTTGATGTCCTGGCCCTTCTTCTGGTTCTCCAGATACAGCATCTGCATGATCACGCGCGCGGCCGAGGCGGGGTTGCTCTCGCCGATCAGGAAGACGACGCGGTTCTCCAGGAGCAGCTCGTCGATCGTCATCTCGCGCGTGCGCTGGTAGGCGACGCTCGCGAGCACCTCGCGGGGCAGCACGCCCGTTCCGATGCCGGCGGCCGCGAGCGAGCCGGAGGTGGCGGTCATGGCGCCATGGACGCCGTTCTGGTAGTGGCCGATCGGGAGGTTCGGGTGCATTCGTGCCTCGGGTGTGGGTTGCCGCGTCCGGTGCGGGGCCGGGGATCATAAGTCCGGCCCGGACCACCATCGGCACGCGGGGCGCCCGCCTTGCGGGGACTTCCCTAGGATCCGCCCGAATGTCCATCGCCGCCGCCACCATCGTGCTCGCGCAGGCAGCAACTCCGCCTGCGGGCGCGGGGACGCCGCCTCCGACGCCTGCGTCAGCGACGCGAGCCCCGGTGGCGCCGCCGCCGGCACCCGCCGAACGGCTTCCCACGCCGGGACTCGTCGAAGGTGATCCGGGCGCCGGGCTCGACATCCCGCTGCGCGCAGGCGATGCCGGGGGACCGCCGCGCCAGCCGCCGTTCTCGCTCGGCGCCGGCTACATCCGCCAGTTCTCCGCGGGCACCGAGGGCGGCGGCACCATGGCGGTCGACCGCGCCTACGCAAGCTTCTCGTCGCGGATGATCACGAGCGACGACTTCACGCTCACGCTCGCCATGGGCTACGAGTACGGCGGCTACCACTGGAGCGGCACGAGCGCCCTCGGCACCGCGGCGCCCTGGGGCGGGGTCAACCTGCTGGGCGTGCAGCTGCGCGGCGCGTTCCGCCTCAGCCCCGAGTGGATGCTCTCCGCCGGCGGCATCTTCGCGATGGCCGGCGAGAGCGACGCCGACGCGGGCTCGAGCCTCTACGGCGGTGGGCTCGCGAGCATCTCGTATGCGCCGAACCAGGACATGATCCTCGGGATCGGCGTCCTCGGCGTGACGCAGATCGAGAACAACCCCATCGTCATCCCGATCCCCGTGGTGCACTGGCGCTTCGCCCCGGAGTGGGTGGTGTCCACCATCAGGCGGCCGCCCGCGAGCCCCTTCGTCGGGATCGACGTGGCGTGGGAACCGGCGGGGTCCTCCTTCGACGTGGCCCTCGGCGTCGGCTGGCAGCAGCGGCGCTTCCGCCTCGGCGCGAACGCCGACCCGACGATCAACAACGGCGTCGGCCTCGACCAGTCGTGGGCGATGTTCGTGAGCGTGGGCGCGGACCTCGCGCCGGGGCTGCGGATCGACGGGCTGGTTGGCTGCCAGTTCCTGGAGTACCTGGAACTCCAGGACTCGCAGGGGAACGCCCAGCGCAACGCGACCGTCGACCCGAACGCGCTGCTCGGCGTGTTCATCACCTGGAGCTTCTGAGCGCAGAGGCGCGGCGCGCCATGCCCGCCACCGCCCTCACGCCTCGATGAGTTCCCTGCGGTCGACCATCGCGAGCACGGCCGTCACGCACGAGGGCTCGAGCCCGAACATCGCCGCGAGCGCCGCGCGGTAGTCGGCCATCTGCGCGCGGTAGGGCGCGATGCGTTCCTCGAGCGCCGCGCCCGCCAGCCCGCGCGCGCCCGTCTTCCAGTCGACCACCTCCGCACGCGTGACCCGCCCGCCCTGGATGCCGAGCACCACGCGGTCCATGCGGCCACGCATGGGGCCGGCCGTCAGGTCCGCGGCGAAGGACATCTCCGTGCGGACGTCGAGCCGGTCGCACGACCACCCCGCGTAGCGGTCGGGACGCAGCACCGCACCCATCGGGCCGGCGCACGCCTTCGCGACCACCCGCCCGACATCGGCCGCAAGCGCGCCATCGATCGCATGTCCGACCTCAAGCGCTGCCGCGGCACCGGCCTCCGCGCCGATCGCGGACTCGGGGGCCGCTCCTGCAAGCCACTCGATGCGCTCGAACCAGGCATGCGCGAGCGTTCCGCGCGTGCCGTCGTCGTCGCCGACGAACTCGCGGGCGAAGAACCCGGAGCCACGGCCGTCGTGCGTGCTCGGCGCTCGCGCCGTGCCGGCACGCTCGATCCACGCGATCTGCGGCACCGCGGGCGCCGGCAGGTCAACGGCCGCGGCCGCCGCGCGCGCCGGCAGCGGACCCAGGTCGCCGCCATCGCGCACGAACGACCAGAACGGACCCCCGGCCGGCGCGGCGAGGTACGCCGCGTCGAACCCCGGGATCGCCATCCGCATCAGCCAGGTCGGCGTCGGCCGCGGCTCGTCCTTCGCCGAGGGCGGCGGACAGACCAGATGCACCGCCTCGCGGGCCCGCGTGATGGCCACGTACAGGCTCGACACGTCGTCGGAGGCCTGCGCCACCTGCGCCTCGCGGCGGAAGGCCTCCAGGAGCGGCGAGAACGCGCGAATCTCGGCGGACACGACCGGCGCGATCGCCACCGGCGGCCGCGAGGGATCCGGCGAGAGCGACGCGAACGCCGAGGCGCCCGCACGGGTCTCGCCCATCCGCTCGCCCAGGCTCGCGAGCACCACCTCGTCGAATTCGAGCCCCTTGCTCGCATGCACCGTCATCACGCGCACGCGCGCGCGCTCACCGGTGCGGGCGCGGTGCGACTCGGCCGCGCGCACCACGTCCCCGGGACGACCGGCAAGCGACGGCTCCAGCCCGTCGACCAGCACCGCCAGCTGCCGCAGCCGCTCCAGGTCGTGGCGCGCGCACGCGGGCCGGAGCGCCTCCGTCACGCGCGCGATCCAGCCGCGCAGCCCATGCTCCAGCAGTTCCTCGCGCACCCGGTGCGAGATGCCGCGCGCGGCCGCATCGGCGCGGTCCGAGCGCCCATGCCGCTCCATGGGCTCGAGACCCAGGAGCGCCGCGGCGGGCGCACGCGTCGTGAGGTAGTGGGAGATCCGGTCGTCGGGCCGGTCGGCGAGCCTCAGCAGGCCGAGCACCGTCGCGACGGCCGCGGAGTCCTCGAGCGGCGAGCGGCCTTCGTCGCTTGCCTCGATCCCGAGTGCGCGGATCGCGGCGGCGCACTCGGCGACGTCGCGGTTCGAGCGCACGAGCACCGCGATGCCCGCGCCCGGGCGCTCGCGCACGCGATCGGCGACGATCGACGCCGCCATCGACGCCAGCGCCACGCGGTCGTCCGACGACGCGCGATGCGCACGGACCGCGCCCGGCATCCGGGCATTCGGCTCGGCCGCCCCGTGCGGCGTGAACGTCCATGCATCGAGTGCCCGCACCAGCGGCCCGTCCGCCGCACCCGGCGGCACCGGAAGCCCCGCGGCGCGGAACGCCTCCTCCGCGGCCGGCATCCGCTCGTCGAGCGCGGAGCCACGCAGCGCGGACGCCAGCCCGCCGAAGAGCGCGTTCACGAAGTCGAGCACCACGGGGCTCGAGCGCCAGCTCGTCGACAGCGTGACGTCGGGGTCCAGCTCAGGGCGCGCGCGCAGTGGCCCGAACAGCGCCGGCGTCCCACCCCGCCACGCATAAATCGACTGCTTCGGGTCGCCGACCACCAGGAGCCGCCGGTCGCCCGTCGCCAGGATCTCGTCGACGAGCGGCGAGAGCACCGACCATTGCCCCGGCGAGGTGTCCTGGAACTCATCGACCGCGAGGTCCACGATCGCACGGTCGAGCCGCTCACGCATGGCGTCCAGCCGACCGCCCGATTCCGCGCGCGCCAGCGCCGACGCGATGTCCCCGAACCCGAGCACGCCGTCCTCGCGTTGCGCGCGCCGGAGCTCGGCATCCACCACGCTCGCGAGGTCCGCGGTCGCCTCGAGCCGGGCGCGCACCAGGGCGTCCGCGACCGAGAGCGCCTGGCCGACCAGGACGTCGAGGGCCGCCTGCACCGGCGCCGGCGCCGCATGGCCCGCGAACGGCCCACCGCCGTGCACGGCCTGCACGAGCGAGTCGTCGAGCAGGTCGATCCACGCACCCTCCTCCGCCAGCGCGGTGACGCGCGCCACGGCATCCACCCATCGCTTGACCGGCGTGCCGGCCTTCGTGGAAGGCAGTGGCCCGCGCCGCACCGCCTCGACGGCCAGGCGAAGGTCGGCCTCCTTGGCACGCCGCGCACCCGGGAAGAGCGAGACGCCCTTCCCCGCAAGCGCACGCCACGGGCTCCATGGATCGTCCGTCGCCGCGCAGCGCTGCCAGAGCCCAAGAGCCTGGTCGAGTGCCTCGTCCATGCCGGACTGCACCTCGGGCTTCGGCCGCCCGTCCGAGATCCGACGCGCAAGGTCCGTGGCGCGATGCACGTCGCCGGCGATCGCGCGGCCGATCGCGTCGCGCCGCTGGGCCGCAAGAACATCCTCGGCGCCGATCGACCACGCGTCCGGCACCCCGATGTCGGAGGCGAACGCCGACGCCAGCTGCACGAAGAACCCGTCGATCGTCGAGATGTTGACGCGGTGCATGGCCGCGACGAACTCGGCGAGCACCGCCGCATAGTCCTCGGCCGTGAAGTCGCCGACCTGCCCGTCGGCCGCGAACTCCCTGCGCTTGGCCTCGCTCGATGCCCCGAGCGCCAGGTGCCGCATGACGCGTGCGGTGATCTCGCCCGCCGCCTTCCGCGTGAAGGTCACGGCGAGGATGCGCTCGGGTGACGCCGAGCCGTGGTCCTTGCGCGCGCGCAGCATCCACCGCACCAGCCGGTTGGCCAGGAGGTGCGTCTTGCCGCTGCCGGCGTTCGCGACCACGACCGATCGATCCGTCATGGCCGCACGCCCCCGCGCAGGCCGCGCATGCCGACGCCCCAGATGGGTGCGAACGCGTGGCGCTCCGGATCCGGCCGCCACGATCCGTCGTCGTCGAACTGGCCCGCCTCGATGAGCCGCGCGATGCGGCGGGCCTCCTCCTCCGCATCCGCGACGATCGCCTCGTCCCAGTCATGGGCCATGCGCAGGCCCGCGGCATCGGGGTTCGACGGCAGCGCGACATAGCCCAGGCGGGTGGGCGCGACCGTGATCCCGATCGAGCGGAGCAGCACGCGGTAGAGCGGCAGCTGCAGGTCGATCCACCGGCCGTCGCGACGGCGGTGCGACCGGTCGGGGTCCGGGGCCTCGGCCGAGGTCTTGTAGTCGAGCGCGGCATGGCCATGCTCGGGGTGCAGGTCGACGCGGTCGATCCGGCCCGTGAGCCGAAGCGACGCGTCGCCGATGAGCGGCGCCTCGATGCCACCGGGCCCGCCGATGCCGAAGCCGAGCTCCACGCGGTCCACCTTCCAGCCCTGCGATGCCCACCTGGCCTGGTGCACCGCGAAGGCGCGGAGCCGCTCGCAGGCGAGCGCGAACTGCACCTCGTACGCCCCGCGCACGGTGCGGGAGAACATGGTGGCCCGCACCTCGTCGAAGGCGGCGAGGACGTCCCGCTCGACCGCCGAGGCGTCGACCGTCGGCGTGCCACGCGCACACTCCTCGAGGCCCCAGCGCTCGAGCGCGGCATGCACCAGCGAACCAAAGCCCATCGGGTCAAGCTCGTCGCCCGTGCCCGACGGCTCCTCGAGCCGCAGGCGCGGATCGCGCTTCAGGCGCACCAGGGCCGGCGACTCGAACCAGTCGCGGAACCCGGTGACGCTGATGGTGCCGACGGCAGACGCACCCTCCGGGACGATCGACGGCGCGAACTGCCCCTCGGCGGGCGCCGATGCGCTCCAGCGTGCGGCGCTCGGGCCCGGCTCGTCCGCCAGCCGCAGCACGCGCGCCGCAAGCGACGCGCCGGAACAGCCGAGGAGGAGCCGCGACGGCCGCATCGGCTCGCCATCCGCGGTGACGCGCCCCGTCACCAGCCGGATGCTGCGCTTGCGCGCGAGCAGCCCGTGCAGGATCCACGCGTCACGGGCCCGGCGCCGGCGCGCGCACGACATCCCCAGCCGCTCGCGCGCGCTGTCGGGAAGCCACGGGTCGGTGGACGCCCCTTCCGGCACGATGCCCTCGTTCATCGACGTCAGCACCAGGTGCGGCGCGTCGTCGATGCCGGCCTCGAGCCAGCCCATCACCTCGACGCCGTCCGTGCCGCCCTCGGCCGGCAGTTCCGCCGCCAAGAGGGCATCACGCACCAGCCGGAGCGCCGACGGCGCATCGAGCCCGTCGTCCAGCGGCCCCGGCAGCGACTCGAGCGAGTCGATCGCCGCCAGGATCGCCCGCCCCGCGGCGCGATCGGCCGCATTCACCGGGCGCAGCACGTCGTCCAGCACCGTGCGCAACGCCTCGCCCACCGCGCGACCACCGTGCGCCTCGGACAGCGTCCCCAGCCATCCGTCGATCTCCTCGATCACCCGTGCCGCCGAGCTCCACGCCGGCTCGGGGGTGCGCGCCACGTGCACCGCGCCCGACGACGACACCACGGCCGACACTCGCGCGATCGCATCCGCGATGCCGCGCGCGCCGATCATCCGCTCGACGGCGGGATGCCGCACCAACGCGCCGAGCGCCGCACCGCTTCGGTCCTCGAGCCACGCACCCAGAGCCTCGACCAGCACTCCCCCCGACGACTCCGCCGCCGATCGCTCGGGCGGGACGCGCACCCGCACGCCCCACGCGGGCAGGCGGCTCGCGACCTCCGCGGCCACCGCCTGGTCGGGGGCGGAAATCGCGATCTCGTCGCTGCGACGCGGCTCGGGAATCCCGGCGAGGGCCTCCATGACTGCCGCGGCCTGGTCCGCCGGCGACTCCACCACGGCGATCGCATGGTCATCGACGGCGATCGACACCGATCCCCACGCCGCATGGTCAGGGAATCCAAAGCCGTCGACCGGTGCAGGCAACTCGTCCCCCGCCGCATGCACGCCCACCGTCACCGTCACGCCGCACGCCGCCAGCGACTCGAGCAGCGATCGATGCACCGGGTCGGGATCCGCCATCAACACCCACACGCGCCGGAGACGGCCGGCGCGCACCGCGCCCGCGCGCGCCGCGTCGCGCACCATCGAGGCACGGTCCTGCGCGCCGCATTCCTCGAGCAACGACTGCCGAGCCGCGTCGACCGCGACCACCGCATCCCACGATGACAGGTCAGCCTCGGGCAGCTCCCTGCGGACATGCTCGGCCGCTTCGGCAAGGCCGATCCCGGCCGCCGCACAGTCGCGGTGCAGGCGTGCCAGCCGGTCGCATGCCGCATCGAGCTGGCGGATCGACGGTTCCTCGTCCTCTTCGAGCCCGGGAAACAGGGCGCGCACCTGCGCGCACCGGCCGATCGCCACGCCCCATGCGCGGCGCTCGCCGACCGTGTCGAGCACCCGTCCGCGCGGCACCACGACGCACGACCCAAGCGCCCCCGGCGTGACGATCCGAGGCAGCACCACCGCATGGCCCTCGCCGCGCGCACACGCCGTCAGGTGCACCTCGAGCGACCGCACCGCGCGGCTCGCCGGCACCACCGCCAGCGCATCCGCGAAGTCCACGATCCCGTCGACGGCCGGCGTCGCCTGCAGCATCGCCTGCGCCAGCGCGCGCATGAGCGACGGTCCGTCCGGAAGCCTCTCCACGGTCCACGGCATCGGGGGCATCATCCCACGCACGGGTGAAGCAGGGGCTTCACCGCGCGTTTCACCCGCCCGCGCGCTCAACGAGCGCCTCGACCACCGCCAGCTCCGCGTCGCGCACGCGCGCCTCGCGCGCGCAGACGTTCACGTGCGCCAGCTTGCGCCCGGGCCGCGGCGACTTGCCGTAGTCGTGCAGCCGCGCCCCCGGCACCGCCAGGATCGCCGGGCGATCGGGCATCACACCGATGATGTTCACCATCGCCGAGAACCCGCGCGCATCGGCGCACGCCAGCGGCTCGCCCGCCACCGCCCGCACGTGGTTCTCGAACTGGCTCGCCACGGCACCGTCGATCGTCCAGTGCCCGCTGTTGTGGACGCGCGGGGCCATCTCGTTGGCGACCAGGCCATCGCGCGTGACGAAGAACTCGATCGCGAGCGCCCCCACGTGCCCGAGCGCCTCCAGCGCGCGGCGCACCGCGCCTTCCGCCTCGGCCACGACCGCCGGCGCGACGCCCGGCGCCGGCACGATCGTCCGCCGCAGGATGCCCCCGCGGTGCACGTTGACGCCGGGTGCGTAGGTGCGCACGTCGCCGTCGGCACCGCGCACCGCGATCACGCTCAGCTCCGCCTCGAAGTCGACGAACGCCTCGTAGATCGAGGGCTGCCCGCCCACCTCGCGCCACGCACGCGCCAGGTCGCCGGGGGCACGCACCACGCACTGGCCCTTGCCGTCGTAGCCCATGCGCCGGGTCTTCATCACCGCCGGCACGCCGACCCGCCCGCACGCGCCCGCGAGGTCCGCCTCGGCCGACACGGCCTCGAACGCCTGCACGCGGATGCCGCAGGAACGGAAGAACTCCTTCTCGGCGATCCGGTCCTGCGCCACCGCCAGGCTGCGCGCCGACGGCGCCGTGCGCACGCGCGCGGCAACACGCTCCACCGTGGCCACCGGCACGTTCTCGAACTCGTAGGTCGCCGCCCCGAGGCCGTCGCAGAAGCGGTCGATCGCGGCCGCATCGTCGAACGCGCCCGCCACCACCTCTCCCACCGCGGAGGCCGGGCAGGCCGGGTCGGGATCGAGGAACCGGAAGCGGTGCCCGAGCGGAATCCCCGCGAGCGCCAGCATCCGTCCGAGCTGCCCGCCGCCCAGCACGCCGATCAGCATCAGCGCCCGCCTGCCGAGGGATCCGGCCGCTCGAGCACCTTCGCCGTCTGCGCCGCGCGGAAGGACTCGAGCCGCGCGCGCACCGACGCGTCGGTGGTGGCCAGGATCGAGGCCGCGAAGATGGCCGCGTTGGTGGCACCCGCCTGCCCGATCGCGAACGTCGCCACCGGCACGCCGGCGGGCATCTGCACGATCGAGAGCAGGCTGTCCATGCCGTTCAGTGCCTTGCCCTGCACCGGCACGCCGAGCACGGGCAGCGGAGTCTTGCTCGCGCACATCCCGGGCAGGTGCGCGGCACCTCCGGCACCGGCGATGATCGCGCGCAACCCGCGGCCGGCAGCCTCGGACGCGTACGTGAAGAGCCAGTCGGGCGTGCGGTGCGCGCTGACCACGCGGCACTCGTGCGCGATGCCGAGGTCCGACAGCGCCGCGGAAGCGTGCTGCATGGTCTCCCAGTCCGACTGGCTGCCCATGATGACCGCGACCACGGGCGGACCGTCGGGCGCGGGCGGGCAGGGCGACGGATCCATGGAGACCGGAATCGTACGGATCGCGCAGGATGGGCCGGTAAGCTCGCGGCGAGGAGACGATGTTGACACCCGGACGCAGGAACGCCGCGACGTCGCATCGCGAACATGCCCAGGAACGCGCTTTTATCGCCGACCATGGGAATTCCCCGCGTTCAGGCGAAGCAATTCCTTGCGCCGACATGGTTAGGCGGCACTTTTCTGGCACGACGACCGCCGCGCCCTTCGCAGGCCGGTCGACCAGAGTGAAAGGAAGACAACCGGATCAAGGCGGCCAAGACCCTGGCCGCCGCTCGACGTTGTCCTCGAGTCGCGCCTCGTG
>JBJTJU010000105.1:0-12998 GCA_046096165.1 Phycisphaerales bacterium
GCACTGCAGCTGGATCTCGTCGATGAAGCCCTCGGGGAACAGCGGGCGGATCGGGCGATCCATCATCCGCATGGTGAGGATCTCCTTCTCGCTCGGCGCGCCCTCGCGCTTCTTGAAGCCGCCCGGGTACTTGCCGGCGGCGGCGGTGCGCTCGCGGTAGTCGCAGGTCAGGGGGAAGAAGTCGATGCCCGCGCGCGGGTTGGCGCGCACGGCGGTGCACAGGACGACGGTGTCGCCGTAGCTGATGATCATGGCGCCGCTGGCGAGCTTGGCGACCTTGCCGGTCTCGAGACGGAGGGTGCGCCCGCCGATCTCGCGCTCGACGACGACGTGCTTGATGGTGTTCTCTGACATTTCTGGCCTCTTTCTTTCTCTGGCGTTTCGTTGGTTCGGGGTGGCTCGGTGCCGGCGGCAGCGTGCGGATGCACGATGTCCGTCCGCCGTCGGGGCAGTGCCACGGCGCAGGTCCGTCCGGTTCGCGGAAGGCTGCGCAATGCCGACTGCCGCCGTCGGGCGGCCGGGGCTGCGCGCCCTACTTGCGGAGTCCGAGCTTCTGGATGAGCTTCTGGTAGCGCTCGCGGTCGGTGCGCGCGAGGTAGCCCAGGAGACGGTTGCGGCGGCCGACCATGAACAGCAGGCCGCGGCGGCCGTGGTGGTCCTTCGGGTTGGCCTTGAAGTGCTCCTGCAGCGAGCCGATGCGCTCGCTGAGGATGGCCACCTGGACCTCGGGCGAGCCCGTGTCGGTGGCGTGGGTCCGGTTGGCGCCGATCACGGCAGCCTTCTTCGTTGCGGAAATCGTCATTGCGTCGTATCGCTTCCTTCGTTGAATCGAGCCGAACAGTGTAGTGGAAGCACGGCCTGCCACAACCGCGCCGCACGGCCCGCGGAACGCGCCGTTATCGGCAACGCGGCGTGCGCTCCTATGCTCTCCCGCCGCATGTCCACCGCCGCCGCACCCGAAGGGATCCACGCCGCGATCGCCCAGTTCGTCGCCGATGCCGCGCGCATCGAGCAGGGCGGCGGCCCCTCGGGCATCGAGCGCCAGCACCGCCACGGCCGCATGACCGCGCGCGAGCGGATCGGCGCGCTCCTCGACCCCGGCACGCACTTCCTGGAGTGCGGCCTGTTCGCGGCCTGGAACATGTACCGCGAGTACGGCGGCGCGCCGGCCGCGGGCGTGGTGACGGGGATCGGCACCGTCGAGGGCCGGCAGGCGATGGTGGTGGCCAACGACGCCACGGTGAAGGCAGGCGCGTTCTTCCCGATGACCTGCAAGAAGATCATCCGCGCGCAGGTGATCGCCGAGCGCGCGCGGCTGCCCTTGGTCTACCTCGTCGACAGCGCCGGCGTGTTCCTGCCGCTGCAGGAGGACGTCTTCCCCGACACCGACGACTTCGGACGCATCTTCCGAAACAACGCGGTGATCAGCGCCGCCGGCATTCCCCAGTACGCGGCCATCATGGGCAACTGCGTGGCGGGCGGCGGCTACCTGCCGGTCCTCTGCGACACGCTCCTGATGACCGAGGGAAGCGGCCTGTACCTGGCGGGGCCCGCCCTGGTGAAGGCGGCGATCGGGCAGGACGTCTCGAGCGAGGACCTCGGCGGCGCCGAGATGCACGCCCAGGTCTCCGGCACCATCGACTTCCGCGAGAAGGACGACCCGGCGTGCCTCGCGCGCCTGCGCAGCCTGATGCGGGCGAGCCGCGCGGCCCCGCGCGTGCCCCAGCCGCCCGAGGCGCCGGCCGCGCCCGCCCGCGACCCGGCCGACGCGCTGAAGGTGTTCCGCGACCGCCCGGGCGAGCAGTACGACATGTCCGAGCTGCTCTCCTGCGTGGTCGACGGCGACAGCATGGACGAGTACCGCGCCGAGTACGGCCGGTCGATCGTCTGCGCCTACGCGCGCATCGGCGGCTTCCCGGTGGGGATCGTGGCCAACCAGCGCAGGCTGTCGCAGCGGAAGATGCCCGGCGGCAAGGCCGGCCCGTCGGTCGCCACCAACATGCCGGCGGTGATCTACGACGACAGCGCCGACAAGGCCGCGCGCTTCATCATGGACTGCAACCAACGGCGCATCCCGCTCCTCTTCGTGCACGACACCACGGGCTTCATGGTGGGCCGCGACAGCGAGCAGGGCGGCATCATCCGCGCCGGTGCCAAGATGGTGAACGCCATGTCCAACTGCGTGGTGCCCAAGCTGGTGCTGGTCCTCGGCGGCAGCTACGGCGCCGGCAACTACGCGATGTGCGGGCGAGCGTTCGACCCGCTCCTCACCCTGGCGTGGCCCGGCGCGCGCTGCAGCGTGATGGGCGCGGCGCAGGCGGCGAGCACGCTGCTCCAGATCGACCTCGCCGCGCGCGAGCGCAAGGGCGAGAAGGTCGACGAGGCGATGCGGAAGCAGCTGCTGGAGGCGATCACGAAGAGCTATTCCGAGCAGCAGGACATCCGCTGGGCCGCGAGCCGCGGCTGGGTGGACCGGATCATCGAGCCCGCGCGCACGCGCGAGGAGCTCGTGGCCGCGGTGCGCGTCGCCTGGCAGGCGCCTGCGGACGGCCCGTTCCGCACCGGCGTGCTGCAGACCTGAGGTCGCCATGCGGATCGTCGTCGCCACCGGCAACCCGCACAAGGTCGAGGAGATCCGCGCGGTGCTCGCGCCGCTCGGCTTCACGGTGCTGTCGCTCGCCGAGACCGGCCGGCCCGTGCCGCCCGAGCCCGAGGAGCCGCACCCCACCTTCGAGCAGAACGCCCGCCTGAAGGCCGTGCACTACGCGCGCGCGGTCGGCGAGGCGGTGCTCGCCGACGACAGCGGGCTCGAGGTCGATGCGCTGCTCGGCGCGCCCGGCGTGCACAGTGCGCACTGGGCCGGGCGCGATGGTTCGCGCGAGGAGCGCGACGCGCGCAACAACGCACGCCTCGCCGAGTCGATGCAGGGCGTGCCCGCGCACCGCCGCACCGCGCGCTTCGTCTGCACCATGTGCATCGCGACGCCGGCCGGCGAGGTGCTGGTCGAGACCCGCGGCGAGATGGAGGGCGTGATCGGCGATGCGCCCCGCGGCGCGCACGGCTTCGGCTACGACCCCTGGCTCCACCTCCCGGACCGCGGCGTCTCCAGCGCCGAACTTGCGCCCGAGGAGAAGAACGCGATCAGCCACCGCGGGCGCGCCGTCCGGCGGCTCGCGTACCTCGTGGTCCACAAGCGGATCCGCTGGTGAGCGGGGCGCGCCCGGCGATCCCGCTGGCGGTGCTCAGGCTTCCCGAGCAGCGGTATTCCTGCCACGGCTGCGGCGACTGCTGCCGCGACTTCACGGTGCAGCTCAGGCCGTCGGACCTGGAGCGCCTGCGCGCCCAGGGCTGGGAGGGGAAGCTCGGCCGGCCCGTGACGGCCGAGTTCCGCGGCGGGTCGTTCCTGGCGCAGCGCGAGGACGGGGCGTGCGTCTTCCTGATGGAGGGCGGCCGCTGCCGCATCCACGCCGAGCACGGCCTGGAGGCGAAGCCGATCGCGTGCCAGCTGTTCCCGTGGATCCTCGCGCCCGACGCGCGCCGCGCGCACGTGGGGATCAGCTTCGCGTGCGCCAGCGTGCTCGGTTCGCAGGGGGCGGACCTCGGCGCGCATGCGCGCGACGTGCGGCGCATGGCCGGCGAGGTGCCGGAGCTCGCACCCGCGCGCACCTTCCTCGACGCGACCACCGAGGCCACGCCCGAGGAAGCCGATGCGGTGGCCGAGACGCTCGATGCCTGGCTGCGCGACCGTTCGCGCCCGCTTTCGCGGCGCCTCGACGGCCTCGCGTGGCTCGGGCAGCAGCTGGCGCATGCCCGGTTCGCGAAGGTGCGTGGGCCCCGCCTGCGCGAACTGATGGAGACGCTGGTCACGGCGCTCCCCGACGAGCTGCCGCTCCATCCCGTGGAGCCGCCGACGCGCGCGCAGCGCGCCACGCTGCGCCAGGCCGCGTTCTTCCGCCTGGAGGACCCGAAGATCCCCGAGATCTCGCGCACCGGCCGCCTGCGCACGGTGGTCGGCCAGTACCTGCGCAGCCGGCGCTTCGCGCGGGCGCGCGGACCGGTGCCCGCCATGGGCGCGCGCTGGCCGGGCGGGTTCGCGTTCGAGGCCGTGGACCGCGTGACGCGCCTGGAGGCATCGCCGGACGCGGACGCCATCGACGAGCTGCTCACGCGCTGGCTGCGCGCCACCGTGCTCGGGCACCGGGCGTGGGGCAGCGGCTACTACGGATGGCCGGTGGTCGACGGCCTGCAGGCCCTTGCGCTGAACGCCGCGTGCGTGCACTGGCTGGCGCAGCTGCATGCGGCCGGTGCATCGCGCGCGGAGCCGGTGCTCGAGGACGTGCGCGCCGCGCTCGGCCGCGTCGACCGCGCCTGCGGGCGCGCCCCGTGGATCGGGAGCCGTGCCGAGCGCATGCGCCTGTCCTACCTTCGGATCGACGACGGCCTGCGCCGCATCCTGCGCTGACGGCTCACGCCTCCGCGCGCCGGCGCCGCCACCACCTCACCAGGAACGGGATGGCCAGGATCCCCATCGGGATCGTGGCGAACATCTCGCCGAGGCTCTCCAGGAGCGCCAGCTGCGTGAAGCCCGCATCGGCGTGCGCCACGTCCAGGCCGCCGCCCGCCATCCAGTTGGCCACCACCACCGTGGTGGCCTCGCGGAAGCCGACGCGGCCGAGGGGGTTGAGCATCACCGCGATCGACGCGACGCCCAGCACCGTGACGGTGGCGAAGTCGAGGCCGAGGCCCAGGATCTCGCCCGCGCACCACATGCGCACGATCCAGAGCAGCACCTCGCCCGCGCGCAGCAGCGTTCCCACCCAGTAGGTGGACTGCGTGGTGAGCATCGGCGTCCAGCGCCCCATCACGCGCTGCACGGGTGCGAGGCGCGCGATGCGGTGGAGCGCCAGCCCACCCACCGCCAGCACGCCGACCACCAGGAGGCACCACACGAGGTCCGGGTTCGGGTCGACCGCGGTCGCCACCACCACCGCGCCGAGCGACACCAGGATGACGACGGTCGTCGCCGCGAACCACGCGGTGCTCTCGGCGAACGACATCCGGTTGGCGAGCATCGCGTAGGCGTACCGCGCGGGCAGGCCCAGGCGCACCGGGAAGAAGTTGCTGGTGGCCGCCGCATAGGTGACCCACTGCATCTCCATGAACCCCAGGCGGCGCACGGGCAGGAGCACCAGCCAGAAGAGCGCCCCGTCGATCGCCACGCTGAGCACCGTGGTGATCGCGATCCCCGCGACGAGCCACGGACGCGACTGCCACGCCGCGGAGACGCTCTCCATGATGCCGGCGCGGCCGGGCGCGTTCGCCGCCTCCAGCGCGCCCTTCACGATCCACGCGACGATCGCCACCCCGATCGCGAAGCCCACCACCTGGACCGCGATGCTGCGCGGGGTCATCGTCCGGCGCGCGATGTCGCGGAACTGGCCGTCGGTCATCGGGCGCGCACCTTACCCGGGCGCGCGCCGCGCACGCTCGCGCGCGATCACCCACAGCGCACGCACGCCGTCGGTCCAGCGGATCTTCTTCCCCTCGGCGAAGCCGCGCGGCGCGTAGCGCACCGGCACCTCGGCCACGCGCACCTTCGCCCGCGCCAGGGCCGCCGCCACCTGCGGTTCGATGCCGAAACGCTCCTCCGTGAGCCACGGGCGCACCTCGCGCAGCACCGGCACGCGCAGCAGCTTGTAGCAGCACTCCATGTCGTGGACCCCCAGTCCCGTGGCCAGGTCGCTCGCCCAGGTCAGGAACCCGTTCGCCGACGCATGCAGCCTCCGCCACGCGCCCGCGGGGCGCGTGCCCGCCCAGCGGTTGCCGAACACCGCGCCGGTCCCGGGCGCAAGCGCGCCGAGCAGCGCCGGGAAGTCCGCGGGGTCGTACTCGAGGTCGGCGTCCTGGACGAGCACCGCGTCGGCGTCCGCCGCGCCGGCAAGCACGTGGTCGAAGGCGGTCATGAGGGCCGCGCCCTTGCCGCGGTTCATCGGATGGACCAGGAGCTCGGCCGCGCTGCCGCCGCGCTCGTGGGCCTCGCGCACCACGCGCGCGGCCTCGGGGCGGCTGCCGTCGTCGACCATCACCAGCCGCAGCGACCACCCGGAGGGCAGCGGCGCGCCCATCACCCGGTCGACGATGCGCGACAGCGTCGGCCCCTCGTCGAACACGGGCATGGCCACGTGCAGCACCGGCATGGGCCGCGCGGGCCGACGCGGCGCGTCAGCCCTGCTGCTCCGGCTTCCCGAGCGAGGCACGCATCGACGTGTCGGCCATCACGTTCTGCATCCGGTAGTAGTCCATCAGGCCCATGTTGCCCTTTCGCAGGGCCTCGCTGATCGCCTTCGGGACCTCGGCCTCTGCCAGCACCACCAGCGCGCGGTTCTTCTGCTCCTCGGCCTGGAACTCGGCTTCCTGCGCCACGGCCAGCGCGCGGCGCTGCTCCGCCTGCGCCTGGAAGCGCTTGGTGTCGGCCTCGGCCTGCGCGGTCTGCAGGTTGGCGCCGATGTTCTCGCCCACGTCGATGTCGGCGATGTCGATCGACAGGATCTCGAAGGCGGTGCCGCTGTCGAGGCCCTTGGCGAGCACGGTCTTGGAGATCTTGTCGGGGTTCTCCAGCACGCTCTTGTGGTCCTCGGCGCTGCCGATCGTCGAGATGATGCCCTCGCCGACGCGGGCGATGATCGTCTCCTCGGTGGCGCCGCCGACCAGGCGCGAGATGTTGGTGCGCACCGTGACGCGCGCGCGGGCCTTCAGCTGGATGCCGTCCTTCGCCACCGCGTCGATCGTCTGCCGGCCGCTCTGGACGCTCGGGCAGTCGATCACCTTCGGGTCGACGCTCGTCTTCACGGCATCGAGGATGTCGCGGCCGGCCAGGTCGATCGCGGTCGCGCGGTCCCAGGGCAGCTCGATCTTCGCCTTGTCGGCCGCGATCATGGCGCGCACCACGCGCTCGATGTCGCCGCCGGCGAGGTAGTGGCTCTCGAGCTGGTCGGTGTCGACGTCGAGGCCGGCCTTCTTGGCGGAGATGCGGTTGAAGACGATGTCGCTCGGGGCCACCTTGCGCAGCCGCATCATGACGAGCTTCAGGAGGCTCACCGGCGCGCCCGAGAGCCACGCCTGCACGGCGAGCTGGATGTACTGGCTGATCACGATCAGCATCACCAGGCCGATCAGGCCGACGACGGCGAGGATCACCCAGAAGACGACGCTGGCACCCCCGGCGGGCGCCTGCGCAAGCTGCGGCAGGAGGAAGGTCTGGTTGTTCATGGCGGCGGAATGCTATCCGCGCGCCCGCACCGTGACCCGGTCGCCGCTCACCGACGTCACCTCGACCTCGGCGCCCGCGTCGACGAGGCCGAACTCGGCCGTCACCTCGATCCGCGACTCCCCGAGGCGCGCGAAGCCGACGGGCCGCAGCCCCGTGAGCGCCACGCCGCGGGCGCCGGGGCGCACCGCCGGCGCACCGGCCGCGCCACCGGCCGTCGCCCCATCCTCCTCGCCCGCGTCGGCGCAGCCGCCGAGCACCATCCGCCGCGCGATCGGCGAGCGCGACCACACCTTGAACCCGATCACGAGCGCGAACGGCGCACCCGCCGAGTAGGCAAGGAGCGCCGCGAACCCCCACACCGCGCTGTGCATGAAGAACACGACGACCGACGCGACCAGGCACACCGCCGTTCCCACCGCAAGCACGCCGGCCGTCGGCACGAAGAGCTCGGCGAAGCCCATGACGAGCGCCACCGCAAGCAGCACGAAGCCGGCGGCGATGAGCGCCGACGACTGCGCCGCCGCGGCCTGCGGGGTGGCGGCATCCTGGGCGAGCATTGCGAGCGATGCGAGCGCGTCGGTCACGTGGCCTCCACCTCGATGGAATACCCGCTCGCGCGCACCACCGTCACCTCGGCGCCGGCCTCGACCATCGCGCCCACCGCCTGCACGTCGTGGATCTGCCCGGCGAACTCGGCCTTGCCCGAGGGCCTGAGCGGCGTGAGCGCGCGTCCGCGCGCGCCGCGTGCGGGGAGCGCCAGGTCGCGCGGCGCCTCGGCCACGGGCGCGCCGCCGGCGGTCGCCTGCAGGGTGATCCCGCGCACCACGCGCGACTGCGGCACCACGCGCAGCAGCACCCATGCCGCGCCGATCGCGACGATCAGCCCGCCGGCCACGGTGCCGATGCCGGTGGCGAGGTCGCTGCGGCCCTGCGGCGTGTCGAGCGGCGCACCCAGGAAGCTGCCGACGAGGCCGACCAGCACGCACGCGACGCCCAGCACGCCGGCCACGCCGATCCCCGGCACCAGGAACACCTCCACCAGCACCAGCCCGATGCCGGCGAGCACCACGAGGAACGGCCACCACTCCGCGACGCCCGCGAGCGCAGGCGCGCCCACCAGGAGCGCGAAGGCGATCGCCGCCGTGATGCCCGGCCAGCTCACGCCCGGGGCCATCATCTCCAGCAGGAATCCGCCGAGCAGCAGGATCACCAGCACGATGCGCACCGGCCAGCTCGTCAGGAACCGCACGAGCGCGTCGCCGGCATGCTCATCGAGGCGCTCGATCGTGGTCGCGCCGAACCACGCGCCCAGCTCGCGCTCGTCCGCCACCGTGCGCTGCGCCAGCCCGAACGCCGCCGCCTCCTGCGCCTGCACCACCAGCAGCTCCTCGGCGCCGTCCACCTGCGCCACGACTGCCCAGCCCGCGGCGTCCTGGGGTGCAAGCCGCGCGCGCACCGGCGGGCGCACCTGCTGCTCCTCGACCATCGCGTCGCGCTCATCGGGCGTGGACGGGCCGTCGGCGCCGCGGCGGCCCGCGCGCATCGATCGGTCGACGAGCGCGAGCATCGGCGCGTCGCCCTCGACCGCGGCGCGCGCCGGTGCGCCCCCGCCGCGCGTGACGGGCGGGTCGGCGCCGAAGGCGTCGCGGTACTCGGTGCGGCCCACGAAGATGCGCTCGCCGCCCTCCGTCCGCTCGAGCATCCACACCTCGTCGGGGGCGCTCACGAAGGCGCGCACCACCGTCTCGTCGTAGCCGTTGCGCCGCGCGCTGTCGACGACGTCAGAGAGGACCGGTGCCTCGAGCTTGGCCCGCTCGGCCACCGGGAGCGGCTGCAGGCCCAGGCCCGGGATGGCCGCGATCGGTGCGGCGTCGCCGAAGGCCGCGCCCGGCGACACCAGGATGCCGCGGCAGGCGAGGGCGATGATCGCGCCGGCGCTGTAGGCCTTCGGCCGCACCCAGGCCCACACCGGCACCGGGGCGCGGTCCTTGAGCCAGAGGCACAGTTCGAGCGTGGCGTACATGTCGCCGCCCGGGGTGTCGAGTTCCAGCACCACCGCATCCGCGCCGCGGGCGACCGCCTCGCCGATGCGGCGCTGGACGCTCGTGCGCAGCACGGCGTCGAACTCCCCGTGCACCGGCACGATCGCCACGTCCGACGCCTGCCGCCATGCCGGGACGGCGGTGGGCGCGGCCGCGGGGTCGTCGGCCGCCGGCGGCTGCACGGCCATCGCCGCGACCGCCGCCGCGGCGGCCGCGACCCATCCCGTCCAGCGTGCGAAGCGGGCCATGGCCCAAGGATATCCCCGCAACAGCGCGCGACGGCCGGCGCAGGGCCGGCCGTCGCGGAAGGTGCAGGCGCGTTCTCGCGGACTCAGTCCCACGTCGCGTGGTCGGCGAAGTCCCACGTGTTGTTGGTGACCGGCTGGGTGCCGGGCGCAGGGTTGTTCAGGTTGGTCGACCGGCGCTGGATCACCAGCACCGCGTCCGCGTTGCGGCGGCCGCCCGGCGCGCAGCCGGAATCGTTCTTGAACAGGTTGTCCTGCGACTGGTTGTTCACGATCAGGTCCGGGGCGCCGCCGGAGCAGGAGGCCTGCTGCAGGGGACGCGCGTTCTCGGGATAGAACGTCCGGCCGTAGTCGACGTGGTTGTCGTTGTAGCCGACGTTGCCGTCCCATTCCTTCTGCGAACCGTGGACCAGCAGCGTCTTCGAGTTGATGAAGTCGTTGCCGGTCAGCACGCCGCCGCGCGGCCCGCGGTTGCCGATGACGGCGAACCGCGAGTTGCCGGTGTTGCGCCACTCGGTGGCCCGGCGGATCGTCGGGTCGAGGGGCATCACCCCGTAGGACGTGTTGCTCTGGGTGGTCAGGTCGGCGCGGAAGCCCGTGGTCGGGCTCGGCGCGGTGCCGGTGCCGGCTCCCGCCGCGTCGATCGGATCCCAGAAGCAGTCGGTCGACGGGTTGATGCGGTTCATGTTGTAGGTGGCGCACGCGATGATCTTGGCGTTCACCTCGGCGGGCGAGACCAGGATCTGCGCGTTCACGTAGCCGCGGGCGAGCATGGCGCCGTGGAGGTTGGCGTGGTTGTTCTGCCGCTCGTCGATGTCGCCGCGGCCGGTCACGGCGCCGACGCGGTTGATCTCGCCGGGCAGGGGCAGGACGCCCTTGCTGTCGTTGGACGCGGTGATAAAGCCGGCGTGGATCTGCTTGAGCTGGGTGCCGTCCTTGACCTGGCGTGCGGTGGCGCGGGCCTTGGCCAGCGCCGGGAGCAGCAGGCCGAGGAGCAGGGCGATGATGGCCATCACGACCAGCAGCTCGACGAGGGTGAAGCCCTTGGTGCGGTTCTTCATGTGGGTGGTTCCTTGGGTCATCGGTTGGGGTGCGTGGGGCGCCGGCTCACTGGTTGTCGAGCCGGTCGTACCGCGGCGCGACGGTGGTCCTCGCCATGGTGGCCGACTGGGTCGTGTAGTGGATGCCGAGCATCGCGTCGCCGCCCGACCAGGGGTGGGACGTGGGGTTGAGGCAGCCGTTGCCGGTGAACTCCGCGTTGTCGGTGGTGCCGGCGCAGGCGAACAGGTTGTCCTTGGTCAGGTTGCCGCCGTTGAAGTTGCCGCACTCGTAGAAGCAGCCGTCGGGACGGAACGTCTCGACGAATTCCATGTGGGTGTCGGCGTAGCAGACGGTGCCTTCCCAGCTCTTCAGGCCGCCGTGCAGGCGCAGGGCCGGGCTCTGCTCGTACGTGTCGCCCGTGGCGCGGCCGTTGGCGCAGCCGCGGGTGGCCATGTGCGGGCGGGTCGAGTCGAGGTTGTTCTTCCAGTGCTGCTGCTTGCGAAGGCCGCAGAGCACCTGGTGCGCGTAGGAGATGTGGCAGGCGCCGTTGCCGGGGGCGGCGTCGATCACCGCGGCCATCCCCGGATCCCAGTAGGTGTCTCCCGCCGGGCGGTACTGCGCGTAGTTGTAGTTGAGGTAGGGCGTGATGACCGGGTTGACCTCGGTCGCGCCGACCGTGATGTCGGTGTTGAAGAGCTCCTGCGCCACGCACGCCGAGAACAGCGCCTGCGACGTGTTGCGGGTGTAGTCCTCGTCGCCCTCGCCGGGAACCTGGTTGCCGTTGTAGGCCAGGCGGTTGATCCTGCCCGGGGTGGGGAGGCTGCCGCCCTTGGTCTCGGTGGCCTTGCTGACCATGGCGGTGTGGATCTGCTTGATCTGGTTGGAGTCCTTGACGGTCTTCGCCGTCTGCTGGGCCTTGGCGAGGGCCGGCAGCAGCAGTCCGACGAGCAGGGCGATGATGGCGACCACCACCAGCAGCTCAACCAGCGTGAATGCGCGCTTCTTCATGAGATCTCTCCTGACTCAGTCCGCGGGCCCGACGATGGGCCCGACTCGGTTGGGGTGACTTCCTGCACGACCCGCCCCGGCAGCCTGCACGCGCAGGTGGGGCGGAAACAACGGTTCCGGCAACGCGGCCACGGCCCGGCCCCGCCGGCATTGGCCGGAGGTGCGGAACCCTGGCATCCCGCGGTCGCGCCCGCCGCGACGTGCGGAGGCGAGACCACGGACGCGAGGCGTCAAGTGGAAGGGGTGCGCGATGTCGGCGCAGGCGATGCCGTCAGGGTCGCGGACCCGCAAGGGGACCGGGCCGGGGCGCTGCTCGGGTGCGGCGCATTCATGGCATCAGTGCATTCGGTTCGGACCTCGTGGGAGGCCGGGTCCCGTGGGGACCTCGAAGATGCCGCGTCGAGCGTTGTCGTCTGGGCTTCCAGGCGCGTCGGGATGTCGGGCGGGCGGCCGAAGCCGCGCGCGCCCGAGGAACGATACGTGCAACGGGCGGGGCGTGGTGCGTCCGGATGCGCCCGGCTCGCTGTTTTTCTTGGCGCACCCGCGCGCCGTGGCGCCCGATAAGCCGCGCTCGGCGCCGGCGTGGGTCGCTTTAGGATCCGGCCATGTCCTTCCACGAGAACCTCACGGCCCTTGGCCTGACGCTCCCGCCTGCCCCCAAGCCGGTCGCGGCCTATGTGCCCGCGGTTCGCTCGGGGAACCTCGTCTACGTCTCCGGCCAGCTTCCGATGCGCGACGGCACGCTGATGGCCACGGGGCCCGTGCCGTCGAAGTGCAGCCTCGAGGCGGCGCAGGCGGCCGCGCGGCAGTGCGTGCTCAACGGCATTGCCGTGCTCGGCGACCAGCTCGGCGGCGACTTCTCCCGCGTGGTGCGCGTGGTGCGCGTCGGCGCGTTCGTCCAGTCCGACGACGGGTTCGTCGACCAGCCGAAGGTGGCCAACGGCGGCAGCGAACTGCTGCAGCAGCTCTTCGGCGAGGCCGGTCGGCACGCGCGTGCGGCGGTGGGCACCAACGCGCTGCCGCTCGGGGCGAGCGTCGAGATCGAGCTCCTGGTCGAGGTGCGCTGAGTCCGGCGGGGCGCCGCGGCCGTCAGCGGCGCAGCAGCAGCAGCACCATCACCCCGTTCGCCGCCAGGCTCAGCGCCAGCAGCACGGCGATCACGATGCCGGCGGGCGTCGCGAGGAGGCCCGGGCCGCGCGGCACCGACGCGATCTGCAGGTCGGAGTCCTGCGGGCCCTCGATCGAGGCGACCCCGCCGCCCGGTGCGTCGAGCTTCGGGCGCGCATGCACCGGCGACTCGCCCGCGGCGACGAGGTCGAGGTCCTCGATCAGGTGGTCGGTGGAGTGGTAGCGCTCGCGCGGGTCCTTGGCGAGCATCATCTCGATGATCAT
>JBJTJU010000106.1:0-2137 GCA_046096165.1 Phycisphaerales bacterium
GTGGCACATCACCTGGAGCGTGAACAGCCTCACCCACATCTTCGGCTACCGAAACCACGACACCGACGAGAACAGCCGGAACAACTGGCTGGTCGCCATCGCCGCCTGCGGCGAGGGCTGGCACAACAACCACCACGCCGACCCCGCCTGCTGCACCGTCCGCCACCGGTGGTGGGAACTCGACGTCTCGTACCTCGAGGTACGCGCCTTGGCGCTCGTCGGCCTCGCGTGGGACATCGTCCCGCGCCGCGAGGAGCGGGCGGCCCAGGCGCGGCTGGCGCTCAGCCCCACGCCCCGAGCAGCCGGCCCAGGTCGTCGCCGTTCACCGTGCCGTCGCCATTGAGGTCGGCGGAGCCCGCGGTGCCCCACTGCGCGAGCAGGCGGCCAAGGTCGTCGCCGTTCACCGCACCGTCGCAGTTGAGGTCTGCCGCCACGCAGCCCGGGGTCACGTTCACCGTACCCAGCGCCGTGGCGCCGTTCTCGTCGGTATAGCGCACCGTCATCTGCGAGCCCTGGTGGTTAACGGGGATCGTGAACGCGAGGCGGGCGCGGCCCTGGGCGTCCGTGATCGAGCGGCCCACCATGGTGCCGCCGACCGTCATGGCCATGCTGTGTCCGACATTCAGCACGTTGCCGCGGCGGCTCACCGCCGACAGCTCGACCGTCTGGCCAGGAGCGCCGCTCGCCACCAGCGGCTGCACGAAGCCGTTCTGGACGGGAAGCGCCCAGAAGCCCGGCACCGAGCGACCGGTCACGCCATCGGTGGCGGAGCCGAATACCAGGCCGTTGCTGCCGACGCCCGAGGGGAACGCGAAGCGCTGGCCGGCCGGCATCGCAAGCGGCGTGAACACGCCGTCGAGCCACGCCACGCCCTTGATGACGAAGTTGCCGCCATCGTTGCCGTAGTAATAGCCGGCCACGATGCCGTTGCGGCTCATCGTCAGCGCCGTGGCGCCAGAGAAGACGTCGGCGGGGACGTTGAGCACGGTGACGGAGCCGCTGGGGCTCACGAGCGCCGGGGCGGTCGAGTACCCCCCGTCGAAGTAGCCGTTGATCAGCACGCCACCCAGGTTGTCGATCGAGACGCCCTTTGTCTCCAGCCCCTCGCTGGGGACGATCGACACGTTGCCTTCCACGTCCCAGCGCACCGCGGCGGAAGGGGTGCCCGAGCCGGCCATGCCCCGGACGGTGCCGGTGATGGTGCCGGACGAGTTGATGCTGTTGGCCAGCGTCCAGACGACGCCGTCCGGCGTCTCGAACTCCGGAACCGAGAGCACCTCCAGCTGGCGGTTCACCCACCGCGCCGCGAGGTAGTTGCCCTCCGAGATGACGTTGCCGATGATGACGCCCGACTCGTTGATGTCGATGGCGTAGGCGCCCTCGCCAAGGTCCGGCAGCACGACGCGCTCGGTGCCATTCACCCAGAGCACGGGGGTGCCATAGATCCCGGACTCCTGAAACTCGGTGCCGACGATGTCGCCGCTCGAGTTGACCGCGTAGGCATAGCCGCCGTTCACGTTGGGCAGCACCACCGGCGTCGCCGAGGGCGACGACCAGATCACCGGCACGTACGGCTGGGGGCCATCGACGCGCACCGCGCCGACGATCCGGCCCGAGGTGTCCACGTCAAAGGGCGCGCCGCCCATGCCGAAGTCAGCGAGTTGCTGGAACGGAACATCGGCCGACGCTGCCGAGACGATCACGGCGGAGGCGGCCACGGAGAGGACGGAGCGCCTGGATCGCATGCCCCCTGATTCGCCGGACTGCGCCGGACGGATTTGTGTAAAGAGCAAATCCGTCCACGAACCCTGAAACCAAGTTCTGGACGTCTTGGCCATGAATTTCTTCACCACTCCAACCCCCGCTGCTTCGCCCGCGGCCTCGCCCACGCCGTCAGCCCACCGCAGCCGCCGGCGCCATGTCCGGCCGCGGCAGGCGCAGCCCCAGGAGGTGGTGCGAAAGCGTGGTGACCATGTAGAAGGCGATGCTGGCATCGGCGAGCGTGCGGGCACCGCTGCCGCCGATCAGCCAGCACAGGGCGGCCAGGCACAGGGCCGTGGGCCACATGAGCGGCAGGCTCAGCACGTGGACGCGCAGGAGCCGCGATGCGAGGCCCGCGCGTGGCGGGCCCGCGGTT
>JBJTJU010000107.1:0-4511 GCA_046096165.1 Phycisphaerales bacterium
CCGCCCAGCACGCGGCCGCGGCGTCCACCACGCTGCTTGCCCTCTGCCAGACGACCGACCGGGGTGCCGCGACGCGCGCCACCGGCGACACCGCCCGCAGGCTGCGCGCGCTCGGCCCCAGCACCGCCCGCATGCCGGTCCTGGCGCTCGCGACGTCGCACGGGCTGGTGGCGCTTGCCGGCTCGCTCTTTGCCCAGATGCAGGCCTTCGCCGACGCGCAGATGGGGATCGGCGTCATCGTCCTCGGGCTGGCGAGCGTCATCCTCGGGCAGACGCTCGTCGGGCCCGTGCGGTCCGTGACGCTTGCGGTGGTCGGGGCGGTGATGGGCGCGGTGCTCTTCCGGCTGCTGGTCGCCATCGCGATCCGCATGGGACTCGATGCCAACGACCTGAAGCTCGTCACCGCGGTGGTGGTGCTGGCCGCCATCGTCGGCCCGGGGTGGATCCAGTCCATGGCGCGCAGGCGCGGAGGCGGCCGTGCTGCGGCTTGACGCGGTCCGCAAGACCTTCAACCCCGGCACCGCGAACGAGGTTCGTGCGCTTGTGGGCGTGACGCTCGCGTTCGCGCCCGGCTCGTTCACCGTGGTGATCGGCACCAACGGCTCCGGCAAGAGCACGCTGCAGGGCGCGGTCAGCGGCGCCTTCGAGCTCGATGCCGGGACGATCTCCGTCGACGGCCGCGACATCACGCGCTGGCCCGAGCACCGGCGCGCGCACCTGGTGGGCCGCGTCTTCCAGGACCCGTTCGCCGGCACGGCGCCCGGCCTCACGGTCGCGGAGAACCTGGCGCTCGCCTCCAAGCGCGGCCGGTGGCGCACCCTCGCCCCGCTGCTGCGGGGCGCGCGCCGCGGCGAGTGGCGCGACCTGCTTGCGCAGATCGGGCTGGGCCTGGAGCACCGCCTCGACGACCCGATCGGCCTGCTCTCGGGCGGCCAGCGCCAGTCGATCACGCTGCTGATGGCCACGCTCACCAACCCGCCGGTGCTGCTTCTCGACGAGCACACCGCCGCGCTCGACCCGCGCAGCGCGGAACTGGTCATCGGCCTCACCACGCGCCTGGTGGCGAAGTCGAGCTCCACCACCATCATGGTCACCCATTCGATGCAGCAGGCCGCGACGCTCGGCGACCGGCTGGTCGCCATGCACCGCGGCCGCGTCTACCTGGACGTCTCCGGCCCCGAGAAGCGGCGCCTCACCGAGACCGAGCTGCTCGGGCTCTTCGGGCAGATGCGCCGCGACGACCGCTTCGACGACGCGGCCATCGAGCTGGTGCGCGCGCAGTACCGCTGAGCGCGGGGCACGCGGTACGCGCGCCCGGGCTCACTCGTCCTCGTCGGCCTTCTTCGCGTCCGGCGCCTTGTCCGCCACCACGGGCGGGAAGCCGTTCAGCTGGCGCCACAGCTCGAACCAGAGCGGCACCTGCCTCAGCAGCACCCACGCGTTCGTGCGCACGCCCTGGCGCAGCCAGCGCGTGCCCGGCCATGCCTCGTCGCCCTGCAGGTGCTCGGGCGCGATGATGATGCGGAACCGGCCCCGGCCGTCGTCGGCCGCGTCGATCGAGATGACCTCGCCGCCGAAGGTGCCGATCGCCACGCTGGGCCACCCGACGAACTGGATGGCGGGCCAGCCATCGAATTGCAGGCGCACCAGGCTGCCGCGCACGATCGAGCCGTCGGGGCCCTGCTGCCTGGGCGTGATGAGCGGCATGTCCATGCCGTCCACCCACACCTCGACGAAGCGGTCCTCGGTCTCCGGGATCACCACGCAGATCGGGGTTCCGGGCTTGAGGTAGGTGCCCTCCGTCGCCGACACGCTCATCACGATGCCGTCGCGCGGCGCCTCGACCACCTGCTGCGAGCTCTGGCTGATCTGGATGTCGATGGACGCGATCTCGCGGTCGGCGGCGGCGCGGTCCGCCTCGGCGGTGCCGCGGCTGGCCTTGGTTGCGCTGATCGCGGCGTCGAACTCGCGGGCCGTGCGCTCAAGGTTCGCCTTCGCGGCCGCCAGGTTGGCGCGCGAGCTGTCGTAGGCGAGCTTCGAGAGCTCGTAGTCGCGCTGCGACACGTCGCCGGTGGTCACCAGCTGCTGCATGCGCTTGAAGTTGAGCTGGTTGGTCTCGAAGAGGTACTGCTCGGCGTTGATCCGCTGCTGCGCCTGGTCGATCGCCTGGGGCTTCGCGAGCTCCTGGTTGGCGATCTGCGCGGTCAGGTCGTCCATGCGCTGCTGCGCCGCGGCACGTCGCGAGATCGCCGCATCATGCTGCGAACGGAGGTTCGCGATCAGGTTCGGGTCGTTGTCCTGGATCTCGACGATCAGGTCACCCTTGCGCACGCGCTGGTTCTCCACCACGTGCAGCTTCTTCACGCGCCCGTTCACCGGCGCCTCGATCGAGACGCGGCGGTCGAGCGGGTTGAACGCGATCACGCGCCCGGTCCCCTGCACCGACTGCTGCCACGGCAGGAACGCGATGCCCAGGACGACCGCCACCGCCACCAGCGACAGCGCCCGCGCCAGCAGGCGCGAGCCGCGACCGGTGCCGGCGAGCGCGAGGGACGGCAGCGGCACCTCGACGATGCCGTCGCCCGCACGGCGGTTCATGGCCATGCCGCTACCCACCGGTGGCCTCCAACCTCGCCGCATCGAGGTCGATGGTGCGCGGGAAGCGCGCCGCCACGCGCGGGTCGCGCGTCGTGACGACGACGGTCCACGGCATCTGCGGATCGAGCAGGACCGCCGCCAGCTCGGCGCTCGTCTGCTCGTCGAGCCCGTCCAGCAGCTGGTCGACCAGCAGCAGCGGCGGCCGCCCGAGCACGGCGCGCGCAAGCACGACCTTCGCCCGCTGCCGCCCGCTGAGCGGCTGGCCGCCGGTGAGCAGCATCGAGTCGGTGGCCTCCGGCAGCGCACGCACGTCGGCCCCGACGCCCACCCGGTCGAGCGCGGCCTGCATGTCGGAGGCCGAGATCCAGCCCCGGCCCATGCGCAGGTTGTCGGCGATCGTGCCGCCGAAGAGGTCGTTGGCGCTGAGCAGCATGGTGCGCTCGTGCAGCGCGCGCAGGTCCCAGGACCGGAGGTCGACGCCGTCGATGGCGACGTGGCCCTCCTCGGGCCGGCGCATGCCCGCGATCACCTCGAGCAGCGCCGTCGTGCCGCTGCCGCGGGCACCCAGGACCGCGATGCGCTCGCCCGGTGCCGCACGCATCGAGAAGCCGGCGAGTCCCGCCATTCCGTCCCGGCGCGGCCGGGTGACGTCCTGGAGATCGACCGTCGTGCCGGCCGCCGCGGGGGCCGGGCTCTCGCCGCCCGTGCGCTCCAGGCGCAGGTCGGACAGGATGCCGAGCTTGTCCACCGCCGCCACCGCGTCGTACCAGGACTCGAACTGCTTGCCGAGCGAGGCGATCGAGGACACCACCGCGCCGACAATGATCTCCGCGGCCACCAGCTGGCCCAGGGTGAGCTGCTGGTTGAGGACGAGCCAGCCGCCGCCGACGAGGAGCGCGGTCGCCGCGAGCGCCTCGAGCACCAGCAGCGAGACGATCTGCCGGATGAGGATCCGGAAATGGGCGCGGCGGGCCAGCAGGTAGCCGCGCGACAGGTCGTCGGCGCGCGACAGGGCCAGGCTCGCCCCGCCCGGGCCCTTGAACAGCTTGGGGTACCTGGCAAGCTCCTCGAGCCAGTCGACCACCTGGTACTTCCGCACGGATTCGCGGATGCTGGTCGACAGCGCGCCGCGGCCGCCGACGAAGACGATCGCCGCGATCAGGATCACCAGTACCGCCGAGAACGCCAGCAGGAACGGGTGGTAGAACGCCAGCACCGTCAGGCCGATCACCGTCCCGAGCACCACGTTGATGCCGGTGAGCAGGAGCATCGACGCGCTCTTCTGGATCGAGATCACCTCCAGGAACCGGTTGACCAGCTCGGGCGCGTGCACGCGGTCCAGCGAGGCCAGGTCGACGTTCGGGAGCCGATGGGCCAGGTCCGCCGCGACGCGCACGAAGATGCGCCGCTGCACCACCTCCACCACCACGTACTGCACCGCACGCAGGCCGGCGCCGATGGCGAGGCAGATGAGCAGCACGCCCGCGATCGCCAGCAGCGCCTGGATGAACGGGCCGCTTGCGGCACCGAACGACAGGTTGCTGACGAAGGCGTTCACCGCCAGCGGGAGCGCCAGGTACAGCAGCCCCGTCACCGCGCTGAAGACGGCGATCGTCCAGAGCTCGGGCGCCTCCGGGCGCATCAGGGCCACGAGCCGCCGAACAGGAGAGACGTCGCCGTGGGCGTGCGTGTGGCCCTCGGCGTCGCCCGCGCCGTGCGGCGCATCGTGGGCGCTGACGGGCTGCGCGGGTCGCGCGGCGTGCCGGATCACCAGGTCGGCGGGCTGCTCCGGGCCGGAGGCACCGAGGCGACGCCCCAGCCCCGCGCGGTACCAGGAGACGGTCGGGTCATCGCGGTCGGAGCAGCGCCCGACCCACGGCCCGACGAAGCCGGGGCGGGCCAGCACCAGCCCC
>JBJTJU010000108.1:0-12218 GCA_046096165.1 Phycisphaerales bacterium
CTTCCCCCCCCCCGTTCCACAGTTCTCTTCCGGTCGCTTGCTGGTCATGCGCGTGGCCGGTTCCGAGTTCTTCCCCGGGGCACCTGCTGGCGGCTATTAGGCGTCAATGCGCGCGAATTCGCGAGTGAGCGGGAGCTTATACCTTGCCGATCCGCTCTCCTACACGATTCCTGGCCCTTGCACCGCTCCCGGCACCGCGTCGTTCTCGACCGACTTTTGGACAGGGCAGACGCCGACCATCCCCCGGGACTTCACGGGGCTCGCCCCCAGCCCATCGGGCGCGCTCTTCGGCGTGCGCGCGAGCGGCCTTTCGAACGGGGCGCCTAGCGTCCGGGGGTTGATCGACAATGTCCTCGTTGGCACCGTTTCGATGTCGGTGGCCGGTTGCCAGACCGCTTGCCGCTCCGCGGCCTGCCTTCCCATCCGCTTCCTGTCCATCCCTGCGGCGACTTACAACGCGGCTGTTGCGGACGGCACCTTGTCATTGCGCGCGGAGGTGAGTGGGATCATCATGTGCCCATTTGTGCCCCCCGAGCCATTTCCCTTCAACTTGATCGAAGTGTCGATTTGGCCGGGCAACTCGGACTGCGACGGCAACTCCATCGCCGATTCCTGACAGCTTCCCGGCAAGGACTGCAACGGCAACGGTCGTCTGGACTCTTGCGACATCGCGTCGGGTGCCGCAGACGCCAACGGTGATGGCATTCCGGACTCCTGCCAGGCGCCCTCGCCCGACCTGAACGGAGACGGCTTCGTCGACGGCAACGACCTTGGCGCGCTGCTGGCCGCCTGGGGCCCGGGCAGCGGCCCGGCCGACCTCAATCGGGACGGCTTCGTGGACGGCAACGACCTGGGGACCCTCCTGGCCGCGTGGGGCCCGGTGACCTGACAGGCAGGGCGCGCACCCCGTTGGGACGCGGGGTGCGCCCCTAGGCCACCAGTTCGCGGATCGACCGCCGCGCGAGCGCCCGCACGGCCGGGGCCGCGCTCGCGACGGTCATCACCAGCAGCACCGCCCAGCCGATGGCGATCGGGCCGACCGGCGGGCGGAAGCCGATCTCCTGGCCGCCGAGGTCCTGGTGCCAGAGGACGCCCATGCGCGCCAGGTGCAGCCCGAGGCCCGTGCCGACGATCGCGCCGGCAAGCGTGAGGAGCACCACCTCCGCGAGCACCAGCCGCACGAGGAGCGCGGGCGTCGCCCCGGTCGCGCGCAGCACGCCGTACTCGAACCGCCGCGCGCCGATGTTCGCCGCCACCACGTTGCCGACGCCGAAGCAGGCGAGCGCGAGCGCGGCGAAGGCGATCGAGCTCGTGATGGCGAGGATGCGGTCCCCGACCTGCACGATGGCCTCGCGGATGGCGCGGCCGCTTGCGAACACGGCGCCCGGCACCGCGTCGGTCACCAGGTCCCCCAGGCGCCGGTCGTCCTCGGGGCCGCTGCCCTCGGGCATGTCGACCTGCAGGATGAAGGCGTCGCGGCCGCCGAAGCTGCGCGCCACCTCCTCGAAGTCCATGAAGACGCAGCTGACGGCGTTCTCGGTGTAGACGCTGCGGATGCCGAAGAACTGCACCGCGACGTCCAGCCCCGCCGCCCCCACCACGCCGACGATCTCGTAGTCCTTCTCGGTCTTGCCACCGCCGAGCCGGATGCGGTCGCCCGGCTTCTTGCCGCGGGCCACCAGGAACTCCTTCGCCACCAGCACGCCGTCGCCCGACTCGAGCCGCGGCAGCGCCTCCTCGGGCGACCCCGCGATCCAGTCGAGGCGGTTGAGCTCCAGGAACTGCCGCGGGGGGAAGCCGATGCACACGACGTTGGGCGTCACGATGCCCTCGACGCCGAACACCGTCTCGCCGATCACCTGGAGCGGCAGGTAGCCGATCGGCACCGTGCGCTCGATGCCGGGGATCGCCTTGATGCGCGCCTGCTCGGCCACGGTCATGCCGTTGGTCTTGAAGACGAATCCATCCGAGAAGCGCACGCGCTCGCGGATGTCGCCGACGACCGCGGTGCCGTTGGTCCACGTGCTGGTGAGGATGGAGACCCCCACCATCAGTGCGCCGGCCGTGAAGCCGAGGCGGAAGGGCGCCTGCCGCACCGCTCCCGAGAGGAGCCCGCTCGGGATGCGCATGAGCCGCTCGAGCGCCGGCGCGGCCGGCTGTGCCACCACCCACAGCACCGGCACCGCGAGCATGAACCACCCCGCGTGGATGAGGGGCAGCCCGACGGTGGCGTAGCTCCAGAACCGCGCCTCGACCCCGGGCACCGCGAAGAGGAGCGCCACCTGCGCCAGGATGCACACGACGCCCGCGACGGCAAGCCACCCGACGCCCGAGAGCCGCGGCGCGCGCACCTGCGGCGCGAGCGCCGCGAGCGGGCTCGTGCGCGATGCCTGCCACGCGGGCCACAGCGCGCCCGCGATGCCGGCCACGAGGCTTCCGGCGAGCGACAGCCCGACGCCCCAGCCGCTCAGGAAGAAGCCGTCGGAGAGGAATTCGCGGAACCACCAGCGAAGCGCCGCCGCCAGGCCGATCCCGACCGGCACCCCCGCCGCGCCGGCCGCGCCGCAGAGCGCGGCGCCCGCCCAGACCTGGCTCATGAAGCTCTGCGCGCGGCTCGCGCCCACGCAGCGCGCGATCGCCAGTTCCTTCTGCTGCTCGGCCACTGCGGTGGTCATGCCCGTGCCCACGATGAACGCGCAGCTCATGAAGGCCACCAGGCTCACCAGCACGAACCCGAGGCGCATGGCCTTCACCTGCCGGTCGAAGCCGGTGGTGAAGAGCTCGCTCGGCTCCAGTGCAAGCGGCTCCTCGAAGGCCGGCGCGTGCGCGGCCACCCATTCGAGGACCGGCGTCCCGTCCTGGAGCGCCACCAGCACGGTGGAGGCGTCGTCGCTGCCGCTCGCCTCGACGAGCGTCGCGCGCTCGACCACGACGTACGGCCGCTGCAAGGCGCCGAGCGTGGCGCGGTCGATGATTCCGGTCACCTCGAGGGCGATCGGCTCGCCGAAGCGCTGCACCTCGAGCTTCGCGCCCATGCCGCAGTCGAGGGCCTTCGCGGTCATCGGGTCGATGGCGATCTCGCCCGCCCGCTCCGGCAGGCGCCCCTCGCGCATCTCCTGCATGCGAAAGCGCGGGTCGCCGCCCGACTCGAGCCCGCGCGCCTGCGCCACCACGCGGCGCGGGCGGCCGTCGGCGTCGAGCGCCCCGTCCGCGCGCACCAGGCTCAGGCTGCCGGCGAGGCTGATGCCCACCGCGTCGACCCCGGGAAGGGCGCGCACGCGCTCGGCCTCGCTCGCCGCGAAGGGCGCGCCGAAGCGGTTCACGAGCCGTGCGTCGGTTGCGCCGATCGCGCGGCGCAGGCTCGCCTCGGCGTTGCCGCGCGCGCTCTCCAGGCCGCATGCGACAGCCGTCACGAGCGCGCTCGCGAGCATCACCGCCAGGGCCAGCAGCACGGTCCTACCGCGCCGCGCCGCCAGTCCCTGCAGCGCGAACCACCAGGTCGCCCGCATCCATTCCTCTCGTGTCGAAGCCGCCCGCGACGACGCCGTCGCGGATCACGAAGACATGGCGGCAGTGCGCCGCCGCGGCCGGCTCGTGCGTGACCATCAGGACCACCATGCGCCGTTCGCGCGCCAGCGCGTCGTGCATCTTCCACATGCGCTCGCTGTTGGCGCTGTCCAGCGCGCCCGTGGGCTCGTCGGCGAAGAGCACCGCCGGCTCGAAGAGGAGCGCGCGCGCGATGGCCACGCGCTGCTGCTCGCCGCCAGAGAGCGCCTCGGGCCGGTGCGTGGCGCGCTCGGCGATGCCCAGCATGCCGAGCAGCTCCCGCGCCCGCGACTCGAGCCCGGCGCGCGGGCGGCCGTCGAGCACGCCCGGCAGCATCGCGTTCTCGAGCGCCGTGAGCGTGGGGAGCAGGTTGTACTGCTGGAAGACGATGCCGATCCGCGTGCGCCGGTGCACGGTGAGCGCGCGCTCGTCCATCATGTCGACGCGCGCGCCGGCCACCTCGATCTCGCCCGCGTCGGCGCGGTCGAGTCCCGCGAGCAGGTGGAGCAGGGTGCTCTTGCCACTTCCCGACGCACCCATGATGGCGTAGAAGCCGGGCTCCGCGATTTCCAGGTCGGCACCGCGCAGCGCCTCGACGGCGCGCGTTCCCGTGCGGTAGGTCTTGCGGACGCCGCGGGCGCGGACGAAGGCGGCCTCAGTGGCCATTGGCGCGGTCGTACTCGGCCGCGTCCACCAGGCCGGTGGCCTTGGAGAGGTCGCAGCCGGAGAGCCGCACCAGCCAGCCCTTCCCGAACGGGTCGGAGTTGAGGAGCGACGGGTCCTTGTGCGCGGCGTCGTTGACCGCGGCAACCGTCGCGCCCACGGGCACGTAGATCTCGCTGCTGGTCTTGACGCTCTCCACCTCGCCGACGCTGCCGCCCGCGGTGACCGACGACCCGGCCGGCTTCATCTGGACGAACGTGATGTCCGTGAGCGCGTCGGCGGCGTGCTGGGTGATCCCCATGGTCACGGTGCCGTCGGGCTCGGTGCGGAACCACTCGTGCGTCTCGCTGCAGCGGCAGTTGGCGGGGGTCGGCATCTCGTTCGTCTCCTGTGGGAGGGGAAGATGATAGCCCGGCAGGTAGCATCCAAACTGACTCCGTTCCCGGAGTTCCACGCGCCATGCTGCTCACGATCACGACCCGGTCCCTCCAGCACGTCAAGCTCCGCGACCGCGGGCCGCTGACGCCGATCGAGGTCCCCGACTTCGTCGCCGAGCACCTGGGCATCAAGGGCCTGAACGTGAACGCATCCTTCCTGAAGGGGATGGCGGTCAAGGACCTCGAGCTGCTGCGCGACCGCGCCGACCGGGCGCGCTGCCCGATCCTGGTGCTGGTCGAGGAGCGCGTGCTCGACTACGAGAAGTCGCCGCAGGACTGCATCGCGCGCGTCGAGCGCCTGGGACTCGCCGCCAGCAAGCTGGGCGCGCCGGCGGTGGCCGTCGAGCTGGCGTCGATCCCCGCCGAGGGATTCGACTCCGTGGCCGCGAACGTCAAGCGCTCGCTCGCGGCGATCGACCGCTTCGACACGCACCTCCTGGTCCGCCCGGGCGCCGGCACGGCCGGCGAGCCGGGCCGCATCGCCGACCTCATCAAGAAGATCGGCGGCTTCCGGATCGGGAGCATGCCGACCTTCGCGCAGGCCTCGACCCAGAAGGACCCGGTCGACGCGCTGCGGCGCCTCGCGCCCTACGCGCAGGCCGTCGAGGCGAGCGTCAAGGCGTTCGCCAAGTCCGGCCGCCACGAGGCCTGGGACATCGGCGCGTTCTTCGCCGCCATCCAGGCCGTCGGCTACCAGAGCACGATCTCCATCGACTACGCCGCCAAGACCGACCCGCTCGGCAACATCGAGTCGGCGCGCGACCTGATCGCCGGCCTGATCGAGCCCGCCGAGGCGGAGGAGGAAGAGGTGGGCGCGGAGGAAGGCGATTGACCGCCCCCGCGGGCGTCATCGTCACGATGGACGGCCCCGCGGGGACCGGGAAGAGCTCGGTCGCCCTCATGCTCGCCGAGCGCCTGGGGCTCGAGATGCTCGACACCGGCGCCATGTACCGCGCCGCGGCGGTGGTGGCGATCGACGAGGGCGTGTCGGCCGACGACGGGGACGCGCTCGCGGCGCGCATCGCCGAGGAAGGACTCGCCTTCGACTGGTCGCGGAAGCCGCCGCGCCTGCTGCTCGGCGGCCGCGACCTCACCGAGCGCATCCGCGACGCCGACGTGAACGTGGTGGTGAGCGTGGTGGCGCGGCAGGCCGCGCTGCGCGCCGCGCTGGTGGAGGCGCAGCGCGTGATCGGCCGCGCGCATCCGCGGCTCGTGACCGAGGGCCGCGACCAGGGCTCCGTGGTCTTCCCCGACGCGCAGGTCCGCCTGTACCTCGATGCGCACCCCGAGGTGCGCGCGCGCCGCCGCGTCGAGCAGATGCGCTCGCAGGGGCGGCCCGCCGACTACGAGGCGGTGCTCCGCGCCATCCAGCAGCGCGACCACCTCGACGAGACGCGCACCGACGGCCCGCTCGTGTGCCCGCAGGGCGCGGTCCGCGTCGACACCAGCGGGCTCTCCCTCGACCAGGTCGTGGGCGAGCTCGAGCGCATCGTGCGCGCCTCGGTGCCCGCCGATCGCCTCGCGCCCCCGCGGGCGGCGCAGCCGGCATGAGCGCGTTCCTGGACGCCGAGCGGCGGGCTCCCGGCCGCGGTTCGCTGAGCGTCGCGTGGTTCACGCTCTGCGCCACGCTCCTCTACTGGATGTTCCGGATCGTCTGGCGCCTGCGCGTCACGGGCCTGGCCAACCTCCCGCGGCAGGGCGGGATCCTCGTGGTCAGCAACCACCAGAGCTTCCTCGACCCGCCGGTGTGCGGCAGCTCGATCCGCGAGCGCCCGTACACCATCATCGCCCGCGAGAGCCTGTTCCGATTCCGGCCCTTCGGCGCGCTGATCCGCAGCTTCGGCGCCGTGCCCATCGAGCGCGGCGCGGGCGACCTCGGCGCGTTGCGCACCGCGCTCTCGCAGCTTGCGATGGGGCGCACGGTGTTCATGTTCCCGGAAGGGACGCGCAGCGAGGACGGGCGCACCAAGGCGCTCAAGCCCGGCGTGGCGCTCCTCGCGCGCAAGGCGCGCGCGCCGATCGTCCCGATGGCGATCGAGGGTGCGCACGACGTCTGGCCGCGCGCTCGCCGGCTGCCGAGCGTGCGCGGGCTGCTCGAGGTCGAGGTCGGCGAGCCGATCGCCCCCGAGACGGTCGCCAGGTGGTCCGCGGAGGGGCCCGACGTGCTGCTCGCCAACATGCGCCGCACGCTCGAGGAACTTCGCCTGCGCTGCCGCGCGCGGCTGCGCGAGCGCTCGCGCGGCGCGTTCCCGCCCGCGGGCCCCGCCGACCGCGCCTACTGGGAGGATGCGCCGTGACCCACGCGCAGGGCCACGGATCCGTGCCGCCCGTGCCGCCGCGCGAGGCCGCGGCGTGGGTGGCGCGTCGGCTGCGAGAGGCCGGGTTCCGCGCGCTCTTCGCCGGCGGCTGCGTCCGCGATGCCCTCCTCGGCCACGATGCCGCGGACCACGACGTCGCGACCGACGCGTCGCCTGACGACGTCCGGCGCGTCTTCCCGCGTGCGATCGGCGTGGGCGAGTCCTTCGGCGTCATGCTCGTCCGCCACGGCGGGCGCTCGGTGGAGGTGGCCACCTTCCGCGCCGACGGCTCCTACGCCGACGGGCGGCGCCCCGACGGCGTCCGCTTCACCGACGACCGCGAGGACGCGCTGCGGCGCGACTTCACCATCAACGGCCTCTTCGAGGACCCCGAGACCGGCGAGGTGATCGATCACGTCGGCGGCCGCGCCGACCTCGCGGCCGGCGTGCTCCGCGCCATCGGTGACCCGGACGCGCGCATGCGCGAGGACCGCCTGCGCACGCTCCGCGCCGCGCGCTTCGCCGCGCGCTTCGGCCTGCGCGTCGATCCCGCCACCGAGTCGGCCGTGCGCCGCTATGCCGACGACCTCGGCGCCGTCAGCCGCGAGCGGATCGGCAACGAGGTCCGGCGCATGCTCGCCCATCCCTCGCGCGCCCGCGCCGTGGAGCTGGTCGAGTCGATGGGCCTCGGCCGCAGCGTGCTCCGCGAGCCGGATGCCGCCACCGATCGCTCGCTGCTGGCGGCGTTGCAGCCGGGCGCCGGGCTGGAGCAGGGGCTGGCGGCGTGGATGCTGGGTCGCCCCGGTCCGGCCGGCCCGGGCGACGTGTCTTCCGTGCGCCAGCGGGCCTGGCGCGATGCGCTGGTGCTCTCGAACGACGAGTGCTCGGTGCTTGCGGCGATCCTCGGGTCGGTCCCGCGCCTGCGGCAGGGGTGGCCCGCCGGCGACAAGGCCGCCCGCAAGCGGATGGCGGCGTCGCCAGGGTTCCACGGTGCCCTCGGGCTGCTTTCCGCGGCCGGCGACCCGGTGGCAGCCGGCATCCGCGCGCAGCTGCCTGCGCTCGAGGCTGAGGGGATCGCACCCCCGCCCTGGGTCACCGGCGACGACCTGGTGGCCCTCGGGATGCGCCCCGGGCCCGCGTTCAAGCCCCTCCTCGACCGCGCCTACGACCTGCAACTCAACGGGGGGGTGGGCTCCCGCGCCGACGCCCTTGCGGCCGTCCGGTCGTGGGTGGACGGCCTGGGGGCGTGACCCAGAACCGCGCGCGTGCGGGGGCCGTATCGGAGGTGTTCCTGCCGCCGTGGCAGGTAGACTTGCGCAACCACCATGAACCCGCTCCTCCTCGTTGCAACCGTGACGCTTGCCGCCGCGCCGTTCGTGCAGGACCCGGCCCCCGCCGCTCCCGAGCAGGCACCGTCCACCGAGCAGGCACCCGCCGACGGCAGCGCGCCCGCCGCAGCACCGGCTGACGGCAACGCAGGTCCCGCGGCCAAGGCCCCGCCGCCGTTCACGCTCGGCCGCACCGCGGCCAAGCCCGGCAAGAGCCCGTACGCCACGGACACGCTCCTCGACCACCCGCCGCGCGTCTACGTGATCCCCATGGAGGGGTACATGGGCGTCGACATCCACCCCGTGGTCTACGAGCGCATCCTCAAGGACCTCAAGGAGCAGAAGCCCGACCTGGTGGTGTTCCGACTCTCGTCATCCGACGGCCGCGGCAACGACAAGTACATGGAGGCCGTCAACGAGGCGCAGAAGGAGGACAAGATCGATCCCCGGCGCCTCGCCAGCGGAATCACCGACTACCGCGACCTGGCCGACAAGCTCCACGGCGAGCTCGACGACTACCCGACCGTGATGTACGTGCAGGACTCGCGCGGCATCTCCTGCGTGTACGCGCTGGCGTGGCCGTACATGTTCATGGCCCCCACCGCGCGCATCTCCGGCCTCGACGTGGTCGCCGAGCTCGGCGGCGGCAACGATGCCGACATCAAGGCCAAGATGTTCAGCGCCTGGACCGGCATCGCCAAGGGCATCCTCGGCCTCGGCGGCCGTCCTCAGGAGCTCTGCGATGCGCTGGTGCGCCCCGACCGCAAGCTCAGCGCCGACATCGACGGGCGCAACACCAAGTGGCGCGCCGACACGGCCGGGTCGTGGTACGTGATCGACACGACCGACGAGGCCGCCGCGCGCTTCAGCTCCAAGCTGGCGGAGGACACCGGCCTCGCCGACGGCGTCGCCGAGGACATGTCCGACCTGATGTCGCTGCTTGGCTACCCCGAGTACACGACCGTTGATTCCGGCGAGAAGATCTTCCGCGACACCAACGCCGCGTGGCGACGCCGCTACCGCGAGTCGAAGAAGTGGATGGAGGAGTTCAAGGAGCCCTGGGAGACTCCGCAGGAGCTCGGCAAGAAGAAGCAGATCCTCGAGAAGATGCAGCAGGCGTTCAAGCAGTCCCCGCAGTTCGCCAAGATGTGGGAGTGGACCCGCGGCCTCACCGAGGACCAGCTGAAGCTCCTCATCGAGCAGCTCCAGGAGCAGATCCGCTCCTTCCAGAAGCAGAAGCAGGGCTCGGGCGGCCGCTCCGGCGGCGGTGGCGGCGGGCGCGGCCCGGCCGGCCCCATGGGCCCCGGCCGCTGACGCGTCGCGACTTGCTCCGGATTCCCCGGTCCCGAACCACCGATTCACCGAACCCCACCATGCGCCTCCTCGCCTCGCTCGCAGTCGTTGCATCGCTCGCCGGTTCCGCCCCCGCCTTCGCGAAGGCGTGGGCCCCGCAGAACGCCGCCTCGCAGCAGCAGGTGAAGCTGCAGAAGGGCACGTGGTGGGGCGCCGTCGGCGACCGCGTGGAGATCACGGTCAAGGACATGCTCGCGAGCAAGGTGATCGCCGCCACCGTGCAGAAGATCGACACGGAGAAGGGCGTGCTCACGGTCGAGATGGAGGCCGATGGCAAGAAGACCGTGCGCCCGATCCTCCTCAACTCGATCCTGGCGATGAAGACGGTCGGCGGCGCACCTGCCGCGGGCGACGCCCCGGCGGCCGCTCCGGCGGGCAGTGCATCGCCTGCGAAGTCCGCGACCGCCGCCGGCGGTGCCACCGGCAAGCCCTCGGGCAAGGTCGACGCGCAGGGCTTCCAGCTCGATGAGCAGGGCTACCGCATCGCGCCGAAGAAGGGCGTGTTCCGCCTCCCGTGGAAGGGCGGCGTGGGCCAGACGGCCCGCGCGGCCGAGATCGAGAAGCTTGCGCTCGAGGCCGACAAGTGGGGCCCCGGCCAGATCATCGTCCTCGAGATCGACAGCCCCGGCGGCCTCGTCACCGAGATCTTCAAGATCGTCGACACCATCGCCAAGGTGCGCGAGCGCCACCGCGTGGTCGCCTGGGTCCGCGAGGCCATCTCGGCCGCCGCGGTCACCTCGATGCAGTGCGACGAGATCTACTTCCGCAAGGAAGGCGCGCTTGGCGCGGCCATGATGATCCGCGGCCGCGACAGCGTGTACGGCGAGCCGCTCGACAAGTTCCGCGACGAGCTCGGCGCCATCATCGAGAAGAACGGCCGTCCGCGCGCCGTGTTCGAGGCCATGGTGCTGGCGAAGCCCGTGCTGACCTACACCAAGGACCCGGTGACGGGCAAGCCGACGTTCCACGACCGCCTCACCGGGCTCCCCGGCGAGGTGGTGCTCTCCGACGAGAAGGACAACCTGACCTTCAACGCCGACAATGCGCTGGACTCGGGCTTCAGCAAGGGCACCGCCAACAGCGGCGAGGAGCTGGCGCCGCTCCTGGGCCTCAAGGAGTGGTACGAGGTCAGCGACTACGGCGTCAAGATGGCCACCGCGTTCCAGAAGCTGTACGAGGAGTGCGAGAAGGACTTCCAGCTCCAGCAGCAGCGCCTCAACATCCCGCGCGCCGGCGGCGCGGCCGAGCAGATCGCCTCGCAGATCCAGATCCTCGAGAAGGTCCTGCAGTGGAACAAGCGCTGCCCGCCGTGCATCGAGGGCCAGATCGGCGAGCGCGGCATCGAGCAGATCGAGAAGGAGCTGAAGGAGCTCCGCAAGCAGCTGTCGGACATCCGCAAGGCCGGCGGCTGACGCGTCCGCGCCGCGGCCGGGCTCAGCCCACCTCGCGGCGCTCGAACATCGCCACCGCCACGCAAAGCGCCGCCACGATCAGCGCAAGCCCGTACGCGGCCGAGGGGGCCACGTAGGAGAAGGGGATGTCGCGCTTCTGCTGCACGGCATCGGAGAGCCAGAACACCTGGAAGTTTGGCACCGCCGCGTAGGCGGCCTCGAGCAGCGCTCGCTTGGCGGCGGCCCCGTCGGCAGCCGACGCCGCGGTGCCGTCCTTGGCCATGCGCTCCATCATGCCGGTGATGTCGCGCAGCGGCCGCGCGATCAGCCAGTCGCTCATGAGCCCCGCCATGAACGCTCCGAACGTGATGCCGAGCGTCACCACCTGCCCGAACCGCGTCGAGGCGGCCACGGCGATGCTCGCGAGGACGCACAGGCCCAGCCACATCATGCCGATTGCCGTCCAGATGCCGCCCTCGAACTGCGCGGCGGGCGAGAGCGGCGTCCAGTCCTTGTCGAAGAGGAGCGCCCCGAGGTAGCCGAGCCCCAGGAGCGGGATGCCGAACCCGAGGACCGAGGCGGGGAAGCTCCATCCGTAGAAGTAGTTTGTCCAGATGGCGCACGCGAACGTGGCCACGATGGCGGACACGCCGAAGGCCAGCACCGGGAAGTGGTAGGGCGTGGCCATGGTGGGCATGGTGCCGTGCATCTCGACCAGCATCAGCACCAGCGCGAGGAACGCCGTGCAGGCGGTCAGCGCCGCGGCGACACCGAGGTACTTGCCCCACACGAACACCGGCCGCGCCACCGGCTTCGACACCACGGTCAGCGCGGTGCGGTTGTCGATCTCGCGGCTCAGCGCATTGGTCGCCAGGAACGCCGCAAGCAGCGTGCCGCACACGAACACCGTCGACAGCGCCAGGTCCACGAACATGCGCTGGTCGTCCATCAGCGTGAACCCGCTGAAGGGCACGGAGAGGACGATGAGGAGGGTTCCCGCCACCAGCACCGCCAGCGACACGGGCTGGCGGACGCATTCGACGGCGGTGTTTAGGGCGATGGCCCAGAGCTGCTCGAGGAAGTTCATCGGGGGATCCCGGCGCCTGCCGCGCCGGGGCGGGGGCACCGGGAATACAGTACCCTGACCTCTTCTCCTCGGGCGAATCCGACATGCGCATCGACCAGTACGCCTATCAGCAAGCC
>JBJTJU010000109.1:0-3467 GCA_046096165.1 Phycisphaerales bacterium
ATGGCGCCCTGGGTCACGCTGTAGAGCGGGGCGGCCCAGACCGCACGCGCGGGGTTGCGCCACAGGGCGAAGAAGCAGACGAGGCTCGCCACCAGCGACGCGATCCACACCCCGATCATGGCGCCGGGGCCCGCCGCGCGCACGAGCGCCGCGCCGCACAGGCCGCCGAGCACCGCGAGGGTGACCGCGAAGCCCGTCTTCTGGGCGACGCCCGCGACGGTGGCGGGATTGGCGACGGGACCGGCGTGGGCCCGCGCGACGAGCTGGTCGTCGGCGATCACGGGGTTGGACGAGCGGAGGTTCAGCATGGCGGGGGAGTGTATTCCGCCCGCACCGCACCGTCCGCCGCCGCGCCCGCCCCCGGGCGCCGGGCTCAGAGCACCTCGGCCGCCAGGCTCGCCAGCTCGCTGCGCGCGGTCTTCGAGAGGGTGACGTGGCCGGCGATCGTCTGGCCCTTCATGCGCTCGATCAGGTGCGCCAGGCCGTTCGACGCCGCGTCCAGGTACGGGTTGTCGATCTGGCCGATGTCTCCGCAGAGCACGATCTTCGTGCCGTCGCCCACGCGGCTCACGATGGTCTGCACCTCGTGCGGGCTCAGGTTCTGCGCCTCGTCGACGATCATGAACTGGTGCGGGATGCTGCGGCCGCGGATGTAGGTGAGCGGCTCCATCACCAGCTTGCCCGTGGCCATCAGCTGGTCCATGCGCTGCTCGGCGCTCTTGGACTCCGCATCGCCGCTGCCGCCCGAGCGCGTCGAGAGCAGGTAGCTGACGTTGTCGAAGATGGGCTGCATCCACATCGAGAGCTTCTCGTCCTTGTCGCCGGGCAGGTAGCCGATGTCGCGCCCGAGCGGCATGATGGGGCGTGCCACCAGCAGCTTGTCCAGGCGCTCCTCCTTGAGCACCTTCTGCATGCCGGCGGCGATGGCGAGCAGCGTCTTGCCCGTGCCCGCGGGGCCGATGAGCGTGACCAGCTTGACGTCGTCGTCGAGCAGCAGGTCGAGCGCCATCGTCTGCTGCACGTTGCGCGCCATGATGCCGTAGACGGGCTTGCGCGGCCCGGTCACCGGGATCAGGTGCCCGGTGTTGCCGAGGACGCGGGCCAGGCCCGTGTGGCCGGGGTCGTCGCGGTCGGCGAGGATCACGAACTGCGCCGGCACCAGTGCGTCGGGGCGGATCAGCTCGCCGTCCGGGGTGCGTGCCTCGTACTCCCCGAGCGAGTCGCGCGACAGCTGGCGCTCCTGGTAGAGCGCATCGATCACGTCGGTGGGCACCTGCATCGTGCAGTAGCCGGAATAGAGCCAGTCGGCGTCGACCCGGTCGGCCTCGAAGTCCTCGCAGGAGATGCCCAGCGCATCGCACTTGACGCGCGCGTTGATGTCCTTGGTGATGAAGATCGTGCGCAGCCCGCGCGCGTTCAGCGCCGCGGCCACGCCCAGGATCAGGTTGTCGTTCTTCTCCAGCTCGAGCGACGGCTCCCCCGCGATGCGCTCCGAGCGCGCCACGCGGATCGACCCGCCCTGCTCGTTCCAGGTCACGCCCTCGAAGAGGTGGCCGAAGCTGCGCAGCTTGTCGAGCGAGCGCACCACCTGGCGCGCGTTGCGGCCGGTCTCGTCGTTGTTCTTCTTGAACTTGTCGAGTTCCTCGATGACCGTCAGCGGGATGACGACCTCGTGCTCCTCGAACTTGAAGATCGACTGCGGGTTGTGGAGCAGCACGTTCGTGTCGAGCACGAAGTGCTTCCTGGTGGACTGCGCCCCGGTTGCGGAGCCGCTGGTGGTGCTTCGGGTGTCGGACGCGTCGCGGGCGGCGTGGGTGGTCAACGCACGGTCCTCTGGACGGGGAAGGCGGGCGACGCCCGCGTGACGACAGAATCCGTTCTGCCGGGGCCCGGGTCAAGGCCTTTCCGGCCACCTGAACGCTACCCTTGCGCGCCATGGCACGCCAGCCGCCGCGTCGACCACGGCCCGCCCCGCGCGCGACCCGCTCGCGCCGAACGCCGCGGCCGCCGGCCGCGCGGGCCTCGACGGTCGGTGCCCTGGCCGCCGCCATGGAGCGCGTGGCGCCGTCTCGCCTGGCAGAGGCCTGGGACAACGTCGGGCTCCTGCTCGGCGACCGCGAGGCCCCGTGCGGCCGCGTGCTGGTCTCCGTCGACTGGACGGCCGAGGTGCTCGAGGAGGCGCTTGCCCTGCGGGCCGACGCGGTGGTCGCCTACCACCCGCCGATCTTCGACCCCGTGAAGCGGCTCGACGCGGCCGACCCGCGCGAGCGCGTGCTGCTCGGCGCCGCACAGGCCGGGGTGGCGCTCCTCTCGCCGCATACGGCGCTCGATGCCGTGAAGGGCGGCGTGAACGACTGGCTGGCCGAGGGAGTCGCGGGCAGCGCCGCGGAACTGGCGCGGGCCGCCGGGTTCGAGCCGCTGCGCCCGGCCGAGGGGCTGCCGGACGGCGAGCGCTTCAAGCTGGTGGCCTTCGTTCCCCTGGAGGCGTCCGCGCGCGTGCGCGATGCCCTCGACGAGGCCGGCGCCGGCCGCATCGGCAACTACGACCGCTGCACCACACGCTCGGAGGTGACCGGCACCTTCCGCGGCGGCGAGGGCGCGAATCCCGCCGTCGGCCGCCGCGGCCGCACCGAGGAGGTGCGCGAGGAGCGCATCGAGACGGTGGTGTCGCGGGCGCGCCTCGCGTGGGCGATCGCCGCGATGCGTGCGGTGCACCCCTACGAGGAACCGGCCTTCGAGGTGCACGCGCTCGCCGCGCGCCCGTCGCTCGACGAGGGGGCGGGGCGGCTTCTCGTGCTGCGACGTCCGGCCACGCTGCGCGACATCGCCGCGCGGCTGCGCCGCCACCTCGGCACCGCGCGCATCGACCTGGTGGCCGCGCCCGGCGGCGACCGCCGCCGCCACGAGCGGATCGCGCTCTGCCCGGGCGCGGGTGCCGGGTTCCTCGCAGACGCGCGGGCGCGCGGTGCGACGCTCCTCGTCACCGGCGAGGCGCGCCACCACGAGCACCTGGCCGCGCGCGCGGCGGGCGTGTCGATGCTGCTTCCCGGCCACACGTGGACCGAGCGCGGCTACATGCCGACGCTGGCGCGGCTCCTGGCGGAGGCGCTTCCCGGCGTGTCGTTTACGACATCGAAGGCGGACGTGCCGCCCGTCAGCGCGGTCGGCGGCCGGCCCGTGGGGGCACGAGCCGCGCGGCCTCGCGCACCGCGCCGCTGAGCGTGGTGGCGCCGGCGGTGGCGCCGACGGCCGCGGCCAGGCCGGGGTCGGCGGCGAACGGCGTCCCGCCCACCAGCACCGGCACTGAGCGCCCGACGGGCGAGGCGCGCAGCGCGGCGAGCAGGTCGATGAGCGCCCGCAGCGAGAGCGCGGTGGCCGCGGAGGCGACCACCAGGTCGAAGGCACGGGCCGGCTCGGCGGCGGCCTCCTCGACCGAGATCACCGCTTCGGCCGCGGGCACGTTCGCG
>JBJTJU010000110.1:0-2151 GCA_046096165.1 Phycisphaerales bacterium
CACGAAGGGCCTCTCCGGGCTCGCGTGGTCCGCGGACGGCGCGCTCGTCGGCTGCCAGATGCGGGCCGGCTCGGTGGTGACGCTCGTTCCCGGCGAGGGCGGGCAGGTGACGCTCGCGCCGCGCGCGCTCGTGGGCGACGCGGCACGCCCGGGCCTCAACGACCTGACCTTCGACCGCGACGGTCGCCTCTGGGTCACCAACATGGGCGACCGGAAGCACCCGGAGTGGGCGGGCGTCTGGTGCATCCCGGCGTCGGGCGACCCCATCCATTCGCCGGTCGGCGCCACGCGCCCCAACGGCATCCGGTGGTCCTCCGAAGGCGGCGGCAGCGGCACGCTGTGGGTCGCCGACTACGCGCGCCCGCGTGCGTTCCGCGTGCCCGCCGTGCCGGGCAAGCTCGGGCCCGGCGGCGAGACCTCGCTCGCCTTCGCGGCCGCGCCCAACGGCTCCGGCGGCGCGGATGGCCTGGCGATCGATGCGCAGGGCAACGCCTGGATCGCGCTCCCCGGCCACGACCGGATCGCGGTCGTCGCCGCCGACGGCAGCCCGCGCGGGTTCCTCGATGTCCCCGACGGCCCATCCAACTGCGCCTTCGGCGGCGAGGACGGCAGGACGCTCTTCATCACGACGCGCTCGACGGTGCGGAGCGTGCCGACCCTGGTCGAGGGGACGTGGGTGGCGCGCGCGTCCGCGAAGGCGGCGCCCGCCCCGCCGGCGCCTGCCGCCGCCGACGCACCCGCGCGTCCGGCGCCCTGATCACGAAAGCGGTGGGGAGAGGATTCGAACCCCTGAGACCCTTGCGGGTCTGCTCGATTTCAAGTCGAGTGCCTTCAACCGCTCAGCCACCCCACCCGTTGTTGTGCAGTCGTGCGGTGCGCCGGATGGCGCCGGCGCTCACGTCGCGCGCACGGTGACCTTCTCGACGAGTCCCGCGTGGATCTTCTGGGCGCCCGAGCCGAGCTCGCCGATCGGGTCGGGCGGCACGATGTCGACCACCTTCTCGCCGAGCTTGGCCTCGCCGCGCCTCACCTTGGCCTCGAAGTCCTTGCATTCCTTCAGCAGCCGGTCCAGGATCTCCGCCTCGGGCACGTTGGCCACGCGCTGGCCCTGGACGTAGATGATGCCGCGGCGGTCGCCCGCGAAGACGGCGACGTCGGCGCCCTCGGCCTCGCCGGGGCCGTTCACGATGCAGCCCATGACCGCGACCTTGATGGGAAGCTCGATCTCGGCGGAAAGCTTGGTCTCGACCTCCTTCACCAAGGTGAAGAGGTCAACCTGGATGCGGCCGCAGGTGGGGCAGGCGATCAGCTCGACGCCCTTGCGCGCGCGCTTGCCCAGGCAGTAGAGGATCTCCAGCCCGTCCTTCACCTCGTCGATGTGGTCGCTGGCGTAGCTGATGCGCAGCGTGTCGCCGATGCCGTTGGCGATCAGCGTGCTCAGCGCGGCCACGCTGCGGATGGCGCCGGTCGACTTCGGGCCCGCGTGCGTCACGCCCAGGTGCAGCGGGTAGTCGAAGCGGTTGGCGATCTCGGTGTAGATGTCGATCACCAGCGCCGGGTCCATGCTCTTGGCGCTGATCACGATGTCGTGGAAGTCGCGCGCGTGGAAGATCTCCAGGTACTCCTCGAGCTTGGCGATCATCAGGGCGAGGAGGTGGCCGGACTTGTGCCCGGCGAAGTACTTGCCGAGCTCCTCCATGCGCCGCTGCTTGTCCTTGCGCTCGATGATCGAGCCCTCGTTCACGCCGATCCGGATCGGGATCTTCCGCTCCTTGCAGGCGTCGATCACCTTGTTGACCTGGTCGCGGTCGTTGATGTTGCCGGGGTTCAGGCGGAGCTTGTGGATCCCGGCCTCGACCGCCTCCCGCGCGCGCTGGTAGTGGAAGTGCACGTCGGCCACCACCGGCACGCGCACCTGCCTCAGGATCTCCTTGAGCGCCTCGCCGTCGGAGAACTTCCGGTGGCCGGAGATGAACGGGTACAGGATCGGCAGCCACGCGCCCCAGATCGCGTACTGCAGGAACATCATGACGGAGAGGCGGGTTCGGACGTAGAGGGAGGTTCCGCCGGGGGCGGATGCGGTCGCGGTCGCCATGTCGGGGAAGACTACACTTGTCGCCCTATGCAGGACCGCAGGAAGACGCGCCAGGT
>JBJTJU010000111.1:0-2498 GCA_046096165.1 Phycisphaerales bacterium
GGAGACTCGGCCACGCTGGTCGGGTTCTGCACCGAGATGCACCCGCGCACGGTGGCGGAGGTGCTGGGGGACCTCGATCCGGCCGAGCGCCTGAAGGTGCTCTCGTTCCTTCCCGCCTCGCTGTGCGCCGACGTGGTCAGCGAGATGGACCTCGAGGAACAGGCCGAGCTCGCCGACGAGGCGAGCGCCAAGGAACTCGCCTCGTTCCTCGACGAGATGCTTGCCGACGACCGCGTCGACTTCGTGCAGCGCCTCGACCCGGCGGTGCGCGACCAAGTGCTGCCGCTCCTGGAGCGCGCGGCGCGCGAGGACGTGAAGCGGCTCCTCTCGCAGGCGCAGGGCACGGTCGGTGCGCGGATGAACACCGACTTCGCGAAGATCCCGCCGGGCCTCACGGCCTCGCAGGCGATCGGCCGCCTCCGACAGCAGGCCGGGCGCAAGGAGACCATCTACTACTCCTACGTGGTCGACGACGCCGACCGCATGCTGGGGGTGGTGAGCCTGAAGGAACTGGTGCTCGCCAAGCCGGAGGCACCGGTGGCCGAGCTGATGTCGACGCAGCTGGTGTCGGTGCGCGCCGCCGACGACCAGGAACTGGCCGCCAAGGTGCTGAACTCCTACGACCTGCTTGCCCTGCCCGTGGTGGACGACCAGGGCCGGATCGTCGGCATCCTGACCTACGACGACGTCGCCGACATCATCCAGGCCGAGACCACCGAGGACATCGCGAAGATCGGCGCCGTCGCGGCCGCCGGCGACGACGAGCCGTACCTGCGCACGCCCGTCATGTCGCACGTCAGGCGGCGCGCGGGCTGGATCGTGGCGCTCGCCATCGTGCAGGTGGCGACGACGTGGGTGATCGGCTCGTACCAGGCGACGATCGGCTCCGCGCTGGTGCTTGCCGCGTACATCCCGATGGTGATGGCGACCGGCGGCAACATCGGTGCGCAGAGTTCCACCGTCCTCATCCGCTCGATCGCCCTGGGCGAGGTGGTGCCGGCCGACTGGTGGCGCGTGGCGCTGCGGGAACTGTCGATCGCGTCGCTCCTCGGGATCGCCACGGTGGGCGTGGCGTTCCTCAAGGTGTGGTTCTTCACCGCGCCGGACCAGGTGCCGGCCGACATCGGCCTGGGTGCGGTGGCCGGCGTCGTGGCGCTTGCGGTGGCGGCCCAGACCGTGACGAGCGCCGTGGTCGGAGGGCTGCTGCCGATCGGGGCGCGGTCGCTCTCGATCGACCCGGCGGTGGTAGCGACGCCGGCGATCACGACGATCGTCGACGTCAGCGGCCTCCTGATCTACTTCATGCTCGCGGCGCGGATGCTGGGGATCGCGGGCTGACTCGCAGCCGATAATCGGTTCACGCCCCGGCCGAGGCAGCGCTTCCGCAGGGGGGCGGGCGTCGCTATCCTGTCCCGTCTGCCTCCAGCCGAGGCGAGGAACCGCCACATGAAGCCCGAAACCCATCCCACGTGGTACCCCGAGTGCAAGGTCTTCTACCGAGGCCAGCACGTCATGACCGTCGGCGCGACGGTGCCCGAACTCAACGTCGAGGTGTGGTCGGGTTCGCACCCGTTCTACACCGGCCAGAAGACCTTCATCGACACCGCCGGCCGCGTCGAGCGTTTCCAGCGCAAGTTCAGCGGCGACTACTTCAAGAAGGACGGCGACAAGAAGCCGGCCGCGGCGGCGAAGGCCCCCGCCAAGAAGTAGCCAGCAAGCAGCCATCGACCGACCGCGCCCGTCCACGGGCGCGGTTGTTCGTTTTGGACTCTCCCCTTCCCCCCGCCGCCTGAAGGCATGCTGCAGGAACTCCCGGACAACCTCCGACGCACGCTCGACGGCATGGCACGCGAGTTCCACGCCGCCGCCGACGCGATGCTCGACCCCGCGGTGCTTGCCGACCACCGGCGCATGCGCGCGCTGACGTCCAAGCGCACCGCGCTGGAGCCCGTGGTCACGCGCTGGGATGCCTGGTGCGCGATGGAGCGCGAGGCGCGTGAGCTGGAGTCGATCGCCGCCGGCACCGATGCGGAACTCGCCGCGGGCGATCGCGGCGAACTGCCGGCGCTGCGTGCGCGCGCGGCGGGGGTGATGGCCGACCTCGAACGGCGCCTGGTGACGAGCGACGACGAGCGGATCGGCGCGGTGATCCTGGAGATCCGCGCAGGCGTCGGTGGCGACGAGGCCGCGCTCTGGGCCGGCGACCTGCTGGAGATGTACCGGCGCGCCGCCGCACGCCGCGGGTGGTCGTGGGACGAGATGGACGTGCGGCCGGGCGACGCCGGGGGCGTGACGCAGGCGATCGTCGAGGTGTCCGGCACGGGCGTCTGGAGCGCGCTCGGCTACGAAGCCGGCACGCACCAGGTGAAGCGCGTGCCGAAGACCGAGGCCCAGGGCCGCGTGCACACCAGTACCGCCACCATCGCGGTGCTGGCCGAGCCCGAGGAGGTGGAGCAGGTAGTCGACGCCGAGGAAGTGGGCGCGATCCTCACCACGGC
>JBJTJU010000112.1:0-2768 GCA_046096165.1 Phycisphaerales bacterium
CTTGCCGGCGCCGAGCGCGACTACCTCGACGCACTGCATGCGCTCGAGCCGCGCCTCGGCGCCGATGACCTCAGCGTGGCCACCACGTACTCAAACCTCGGGGACCTGCTGCGCGAACGCGGCCGCCTCGCCGACGCCGAGTCCGCGCAGTCGAAGGCGCTCGACATCCGCCGCCGGCGCCTGGGCCCGCAGCATGCGCAGACCGTGCGCACCGAGCAGGAGCTCGAGCGCACGCGCGCGCTGCGGTCGGCGGCACCGGCGGCCGGCGGCGCGGCTCAGTAGCAGGGGCCCCCGTCGCCGAGCAGGAGGCCAAGGTCGAGGCCGTTGACCCAGCCGTCCCGGTTGATGTCGCCCGGGCAGTCCGAGGGCGTGCCGCCACCCGTGCAGATCGTGCAATTCTGCGACGCGATCGTGGCGCAGGTCTGGTCCCACGCGCCCGAGCAGCAGCTCGGGTCGATCGCGCAGACCGTGGCGCAGCAGGTCGGATCGTTGCAGCCGGGGCCGACCTCGGCCGGATGCGGCTCGAAGCAGCTGCCGGCGTACTGGCTGCCGCAGGCGGCCGCGCCGGTGCCGGCGGGCACGAAGCCCGAGCCGCCCATGAACATCGCGTACGGGCCGGCCGCGGAGCCGTTGCCGTCCCAGATCGAGAGGCGCAGCTGCGTGCCGGCGATGCTCGGCACCATGAGGCCGGTGCCGTTCGGGTTCGGCGGCGGACCGAAGAGCGGCACCTGTCCGCCGGTCGCAGACAGCCCGAACGGCCGCACGCCGCGCGGCGTGATGGCGATCGCATAGGTGCCGGTCGGGAATTGCGTTGGCGTCCCGGGGAACCGGATCCGCGAGGCGTTCGACCCGGGCTCCGCGGCGTTGTTGCCGACGACCGCGAATGCCGCGGGTGCGCTGCCGGGCTGGTCGGGATTCGTGGCCACGCGGAACAGCCAGATCGAGGTTGGGTAGCCGACGTCCGCGTTGACCTCGGCGACGAATTCGCTCGTGCTCCAGACGTTGAACACGAACATGTCGACGCTGTCGCCGGAGACGAGGCCGGTCGCCAGCGCGCCGCTGCAGCGCACGAGCACCGTGCCGCCCTCGATGTTCTTGCCGACGGCCTGCTTGGCGGTCGCCGGGGTGCCGCCCGCGTCGGGCTTGCTCGGGGTGGACTCGTCGATGTCCGGGCCGGCGAGCGCGATGGGCGCGCAGGCGAGGACGAGGGCCGAGAGGATCGCGGTGGACCTGGATCGGATGGTCATGAAGGCAAGTGTGTCCGAACGGGCCGTTGCCGCAAAACCAGCCCCGGGAAGAAACCGCAGGAAGGGCCACCCCAACCCACTCCGAAAGTCTCATAATCGGCGTTATGTCAAATCAGGCGGGGTGGGCTTCGGGCCGCGGCGCCGACGCCTCGGACCGCAGCACGCCCGGGCCCGCCGCACCCTCGGCCAGCCCGAACGCCCCGTGCACCGCCTGCAGGCCGCGCTCGCCGTCGGGGCCGTCGACGATGCAGCTGATCTTGATCTCGCTGGTGGTGATGTTGTGGATGCGCACGCCCGCCCCGGCGAGCGCCCGGAACATCCGGCTGGCCACGCCCGAGTGGCTCTTCATCCCCGTGCCCACGGCGCTGACCTTCGCCAGGCCCACCTCGACGTCGATCTCGCCGCGCCCCAGGCGCGACACCAGCGACTGGCAGATGGCCTTCACCTCGGCGATCTCGCCGTGCTCCACGGTGAACGCGATGGTGGTGGCGTCGCCGAACTCGGTCTGCACGATGTCGTCGACGCTCAGGTTGGCGGCGGCGATCGGCTCGAAGATCTGGGCCTGGATGCCGTCGGCCTTCGGCAGGCCCTTCAGGCTCAGGCGCCCGAGGTCCGGCTTGAGCGCGCACCCGACCACCACGATGTCTTCCATGATGTGTTCCTCCGGCACGATGACCGTGCCCTCGACGTCGCGCTGGCTGTGGCGGACGTGGATCGGCACGCCGAACTTCTCCCCGAACAGCACCGCGCGCGGATGCATGACGGCGGCACCCATCGAGGCCAGCTCGAGCATCTCCTCGTGGCTGATCCGCTGCAGCTTGCGCGCCCCGGGCACCAGCCTCGGGTCCGCGGTGTAGACGCCGTCGACGTCGGTGAAGATCTCGCACGCGCCGCCGTCCGACGCCACGTCGAGCGCCGCGGCCACCGCAACCGCCGTGGTGTCGCTGCCACCGCGGCCCAGGGTCGTGATGCTGCCGTCGGGGCCGATTCCCTGGAAGCCGCAGATCACCGGCACGGCGCCGCTTCCCAGGACGCGCTCGATGGCCCCGCGGTCGATCGCCCCGATCCGCGCCTTGCGGTGCGCGCCGTCGGTTTCGATGCCGGCCTGGCCGCCGGTCATGCTCACGGCATCGCAGCCGAGTGCATGCAGCGCCATGGCCATCAGGGCCACCGACACCTGTTCTCCGGTGGCCATCAGCATGTCCATCTCTCGCGGGCTGGGGTTCGGGCTGACCTTCGCGGCAAGCGAGATCAGCTCGTCCGTGGTGTGGCCCATGGCGCTCACGACCACCACCACGCGGTTGCCGGCCTGGCGCGCGTCGACCACGCGCTGCGCACACCGCAGGATGCGTGCCGGGTCCGCGACGCTGGTTCCGCCGAACTTCTGGACGATCGTGGGCATCCGTGCCTCGTGAACTTCCGGGCGCACCCGCGCCCGCGCGGCTGAATCTATCAGATCGTCTGCGCGGCGCCCGCATCGTGAGCGGTTCGCGCGGCGCGCGCCACGGCGACGTCCCACCA
>JBJTJU010000113.1:0-11940 GCA_046096165.1 Phycisphaerales bacterium
AACGGCAAGGAGACCGATCCGCGCGCCGCATTCGACCGCGTCTTTGGTCGCCGCGGCGAGACGCCCGAGGAAGCGGCGGCGCGCGCGCGTTCACGGCGATCGATCCTGGACGGGGCGGTGGCGCAGGCGGGTCGGCTGGCCGCGCAGGTCGGCACCCAGGACCGCGCGCGGCTCGAGGAGTACCTCGACGGCATCCGTGCCCTGGAGCGCCGGCTGGACGAGGATGCCTCGGCGCACCTGGACCGCGGCACGCGCCTGCCGGACTTCGACGGCGCGCCGCGGTCGCTTGCCGGGCGGATCGACCTTCTGGGCGAGGTGCTGGCGCTTGCCTTCCGCACCGATTCGACGCGCGTGGCCACCCTGATGCTTGCGAACGAAGGATCGAACCGGCCTTACCCGGAGATCGGCGTCTCGATGGGCCACCACGACGCCTCGCACCATGGCGGGGCGGCGGACAAGATGGAGGCCTTCGCGCGCATCAACCGCTTCCAGTCGGAGCGCCTGGCGGCGTTCCTGCGCGCCCTCGAGCGCGTGACCGAGGATGGCCGGCCGCTCCTCGACTCGACCGTCGTCCTCTACGGCGGCGCGATCAACGACGGCAACCGCCATAACCACGACGACCTGCCGATCCTGGTGGCCGGCGGCCAGGCGGCCGGCATCGCCGGCGGGCGGTTGGTGCGGTCGGCGCCCGGTACGCCCCTCTGCAACCTGCATGTCGGGATCGCCCGCGCCGCGGGCGTCCCGCTGGACCGGTTTGGCGACTCGACCGACGTCGTGGACCCCGGCTGAGACGCGCGGCCGCTGGGCTTGCGCGCGGTGGGGTGCCGATGAAGGTCGGGACGCGCCGACGTGCGCGAGGAGTGCCCCGATGAAGCTGCAGACGCTGTTCGCCCACCTCGTGAGCCTCGATCCCGCGCTCCGCGGCTCGTCGCTCGACATCGCCTTCGTGACCGACGATTCCCGCCAGGCGGGCCCGGGTTGCCTCTTCGTGGCGCGCACCGGGACGGCCGCCGACGGACGCGCCTTCGCCGCCGATGCCGTGCGGCGCGGGGCGGCGGCGGTGATGTACGTCGGCGAGGATCCGCTCGGCGGTGATGCGGCGGCATCGCACGTGGTGCGGGTTGGCCTGCCCGCCGGCACCGACCTGGCGCGCTTTGCCGCGGTGCTCGCCGACCGCATCGAGGGATGCCCGAGCCAGTGGCTCGACCTCGTGGGCGTGACCGGGACGAACGGCAAGACCACGATCGCCTTCCTGGTGCAGCAGTTCATGCGCGCGGCGGGCCGCCGCTGCGGCGTGATCGGCACGGTCCTCGTCGACGACGGCGTGGAGGCGTGCCCGGCCGCGCTCACCACGCCCGGTGCGATCGAGACGGCCGCGGTGCTCGGCCGCATGGTTCGAAACGGCTGCTCGGCATGCGCGATGGAGGTCTCGAGCCACGCGCTCGACCAGGGTCGCGCCGACGCGCTGCGGTTCCGCACGGCGGTGTTCACCAACCTGACCGGCGACCACCTCGACTACCACGGCACCATGGAGCGTTACGCCGAGGCGAAGGCGCGGCTCTTCGCGCTCCTGCCGGCGGACGGCACGGCGGTCGTCAACGTGGACGACCCGTGGCATGCGGCGATGCTCGCTTCGTGCCGCGGGCGCGTGCTGCGCTGCAGCCTGAAGGGCAGCGCCGACTGCACGGCCGAGGTCCACGAGGCGCGGCTTGGCTGGCAGGACGCGACCTTCACGGGCCCCTGGGGAAGCGCACGGGTGCGGCTGCCGGTGGTCGGGCGGCACAACGCGATGAATGCCCTGCAGGCGGCCGCCGCGGCGTGGTCGGTCGGTGTGGGCGCGGATACGGTGGCTCGGACGCTCGCGTCGTGCGCGGCGCCGCCCGGGCGGCTCGAGCCGGTGACCGGGCCTGACGACCCGTTCGCCGTCCTGGTCGACTACGCGCACACGGACGATGCGCTCCTCAACGTGCTCACGGCGCTGCGGCCGCTGGTCGGGCCGAAGGGCCGGTTGGTGACGGTCTTCGGATGCGGCGGCGACCGCGACCGCTCCAAGCGGCCGCGCATGATGGACGTGGCGTGCACGCGCAGCGACCGCGTCGTGGTGACGAGCGACAATCCGCGCACCGAGGACCCGGAGGCGATCATCGACGAGGTGGTGGCGGGGCGCCCGGCGGGCGCGATGGCCGAGGTGGTCCGCTGCACCGACCGCGCCGAGGCGATCCGCCTCGCGGTCGGCGGGGCGGGCCCCGGCGACATCGTGCTCATCGCGGGCAAGGGGCACGAGGACTACCAGATCATCGGGCGCGACCGGCGGCCCTTCGACGACCGCCTCGTGGCGCGCGAGGCGCTTGGTCGCGTGGCGGCGGCGGCCGGGGCCTGAGCGCGCGGCCGGCAGGGCGCGCGGGTCGCAGAAGAAAGACGGCCCCGGCGCGATGCCGGGGCCGTCCGTCACTTCAGGGAGATGGCGCGATCAGTTCTGCTGCGTCATCGCGCGCTTGTTGAAGATGCCGATGATGATCACCAGCGCGATCAGGCCGACGAAGCCGCCGTTGCCCAGCTGGTTGATGAACGTCATCAGGTTGTTCGTGATCTTGCCGAAGTAGCTGGTGGTGTCGCTGCCGAAGATGATCTGCACCAGCACGCCGATGGCGATGAACAGGAGCATGATGTCGACCAGCTCGCGAGCCCAGCCCTTGATCAATTCGAAGCCCTTCATGTGGTTCTCCTCGTATTCGGGGTCAGCCAACGGGCGAGCCGCGTCGCCCCACTTTTGAGATATCGGTCCGTGGGTCCGGGAAGCCTGAAAAGGGGGTGGCGTCCCCCCCGCTGCGCCCGCGGAGCGGGGTCGCAGCGCTCGGAGCACGGTGCCGGGGCCTCAGAACCCGGCGGCGCGCGCCAGCAGGATGCCCACGCACAGGGCGCAGACGGCCGCCAGCACGCGTTGGACGTGGCGATGGAACTGGCTCACGCTGCAAGTGATGCGTTGCCTTCGCCGCGGAGGCAAGCGGGAACCGTTCGGGTTCATCGCGGATCGGCGGACGATTCGCATGGACGGACCAGGCGGACCCCAGCGCTATCCTTCCGCCGCGCCCACGGACGGGCGCCAGCCGGGCGGCGCGAACGCGCGGCCGCCCGGATCCACCGACGGAGCGGGCATGCAGGTCACTGCGGATGAATTGCGTGGGGCGATCGCCGGGCAATGGGTGGTGGCATCGCCCGTGGCGGCCGCGCGTCCCGGGTTCGCGCCGGCCCCGTTCCTGATGCATGGCGTCGGGACCGATACCCGCGAGGACCTCGCGGGGCGGCTCTTCGTCGCCCTGCGCGGGGAGTCGTTCGACGCGCACGCGTTCCTCGCGCAGGCGCGCGCCCGCGGTGCGGTGGCGGCGGTGGTCGACCGCCGGGCGGGCGCGTTCGAGCGCCCGGAGGGGTTCCCGCTCATCGAGGTGGGCGACACGCGCGTGGCGCTCGGCGACCTGGCGCGGTGGTGGCGCGGGCGGCTGCGCGCGAAGACCGTGGCCATCACCGGTTCGAGCGGCAAGACGACCACGCGCCGGCTCGTCGACGCGGTGCTCTCGCGCACCATGCGGGGGACGGCGTCGCCGAAGAGCTTCAACAACGACATCGGCGTGCCGCTCACGATCCTCGGGGCGTCGGCGATGGACGGCTACCTCGTGGTCGAGATCGGGATGAACCACCCCGGCGAGATCGCGCCGCTCTCCCGCATGGCGGCGCCGCACGTGGCGATCGTCACCATGGCCGGGCGCGCCCACCTCGGCGGCATGGGAAGCGTCGAGGCGATCGTCGAGGAGAAGAGCTCGCTCGTCGACGGGCTCGGCACGCTCGGGATCGCGATCGTGAACGGCGACCAGCCCGCGCTCGTCGCGGCGGTGGAGGCCCGGGTGAAGCCCGGCGTGCGCGTCGTGACGTTCGGGCGCGGCGAGGGGTGCCAGTGGCGCCTGGTCGACCGCGCGCCCGAGGGCGAACTGCAGCGCGTGTCGATCGCGGGGCCGGGCGGCGAGGCATGGTCGGGGACGCTGGGCCTTCCGGGCGACTACAACGCGATGAACGCGCTGGCGGCCGCGGCGTGCGCCCGCATGCTCGGCGTGCCGTGGGAGTCCGTGGCCGAGGGCTTCGCGGCGATCCGGCCGGAGTCGATGCGGATGACCCGCCAGCCGGTCGGGGACGTGGTGGTCTTCAACGACGCCTACAACGCGAACCCGGACGCGGTGTCGGCCGCGCTCGGGGCGTTTGCGGAACTGGCACCCGACCCGGCACGCCGGGTGACGGTGCTCGGCGACATGCTGGAACTCGGGGAGGCTTCCGCCGCCTGCCACCGCGAGACGGCGCGGGCGGCGATCGGGGTGCGCCCGGCGGTCGCGGTGTTCGTCGGTCCGGAAAGCCGCCATGGCGCCGAGGAGGCCCGGCGGCTCTCGGGCGCGGCGACCGAGGTGGTCCACGTCGAGGCCCTCGACGAGGCGGGGGTCGCGGCGATCGCGGCCCGGCTGGTTCCCGGCGACCACCTTTTGCTGAAGGGCAGCCGAGGAAGCCGAATGGAACGGTTGGTGCAGGCGCTTTCCGCCCGCGCGGCCGCCGCCGCCGGCGCCGCAGCCGAGTCGAGGTGACGGATGCTCTTCAACCTGGTCGAGCGGTCGCAGACGTGGCTTGACGAGGTCGGGCTGTACCCGCTCGTGCAGGTGATGTTCCAGCTGGAGTTCCGGGCGTTCCTGGCGGTGCTGCTGGCGTTTGCCCTGGTGCTGGCGCTCATGCCGCGGCTGATCCGCGTGCTGCGCGCGGTGAAGGTGGGCGACGACCCCGAGTTCTACGGCAGGGACCTGAACGCCCTGATGGAGGGCAAGCGCGGCACGCCGACGATGGGCGGCATCCTGCTGTGCGGGTCGGTGTTCGTGACGGTGGCGCTCCTTGCCGACGTGGCGCACAGCCGGTACGTGCACGTGTGCCTGGTGGTGCTGGCGTGGCTTGCCGGCGTCGGGGCGTGGGACGACTGGATGAAGCTGACCGAGGCCTCGCGCGCGCGGCAGAACGGCGGCAAGCGCTCGCGCGACGGGCTCAAGGCGTGGGAGAAGCTCATGTTCCAGCTGGCGATCGGCGCGATCGCGAGCTGGTTCATCTGGGACGCCGCGGCGGTGCCCGATGCGGTGGCGCTCAACGTGCCGTTCCAGCGCACCTACCTGCCGGCGAGCACCGAGGGTGCGATTTCGCCGGTCGACCTGGCGCCGGGCGTGTGGCAGATGGGGGTGCTGGCATTCGTCCTGCTGGGCACGTTCATGATCGCGTTCACCTCGAACGCCGTGAACCTGACCGACGGCCTCGACGGCCTGGCCGGCGGCACGCTCCTCGTCGCGTGCTTCGCGATGATGGTGCTCACCTGGATCGCCTCCAGCCAGCGCGCGGCGTACTTCCTGATGGTGCCGTGGGTGCCGGGGTCCGGCGAGCTGATGGTGGTGTCGGGCGCGATGGCGGGCGCGTGCCTCGGGTTCCTCTGGTTCAACGTGGCGCCCGCGCAGGTCTTCATGGGCGACACCGGGAGCCTGGCGATGGGCGGGCTGCTCGCGACGGTCGCCGTGTGCATCCGCCAGGAGGCGCTCCTGGTCCTGATCGGCGGCGTCTTCTACCTGGAGGCCGTGAGCGTGATGGCGCAGGTGGGGTGGTTCAAGTTCACCCGCATGCGCTTCGGCGAGGGCAGGCGGCTCCTGCGCTGCGCGCCGGTGCACCACCACTTCCAGATGGGCGGATGGAAGGAGACCCAGGTGGTGGGGCGCTTCTACCTGCTGGCGATCACGCTGGCGATCGCGGCGCTGGTCACGCTGAAGCTGCGGTGAGGTCGAGCACCGCGCCTGGGGCCGGAAGCACGCGCTTTAGCCGCGTGCGGCGCAGCAGTTCCACGGCGCGCGCGAGGTCGGGCCAGAGCGGGGCCTCGAAGGACACCCGCTCGCCGGAGACGGGGTGGTGGAACCCGAGCCGCGCCGCGTGCAGCGCCGGGCGGTCGAGCAGCATGGCCGCGGCGTCCGGCTGCGAGGGGTCGAGGTCGCCGACCGTCACGTGCCGGCCGGCGTAGAGGTCGTCGCCGACAAGCGGATAGCCGACGTGGCTCATGTGCACGCGGATCTGGTGCGTGCGGCCCGTGCGCAGCTCGACCTCGACCAGCGAGTAGCCCTCGTACACCTCGCGCACGCGGTAGACGGTCTGGCTGGGCTTGCCGTGCTCGTCGTGGCGCACGGCGTACTTCTCGCGGATGGTCGGGTGCTTGCCGAGGGGCAGGTCGATCAGGTCGGCCTCGGGCTCGACCTCGCCGTGCACGAGGCAGACGTAGCGCTTCTCGGTGCGCCGCAGCTCGAACTGCTTGGCGAGTCGCCAGTGCGCCACGTCGCTCTTGGCGCACACCATGACGCCGGAGGTGTGCTTGTCGAGGCGGTGCACCACGCCCGGCCGCGCGATCTCCTCGCCGACCGAGCTGAGCGTGCCGCCCGAGCGGTGCAGGAAGTGCCACGACAGCGCGTTGATCAGCGTGCCCGACTTGTGCGCGCGCGCCGGGTGCACGATGAGGTCGGGCTGCTTGCTGATCACGATCAGGTGGTCGTCCTCGTGGAGGACGTGGATCGGGATCTCCTCGGCATCGATCGCGTTCGAGGGCGGCGGGGGCAGGGTGGCGACCACCCTGTCGCCGCGGCGCAGGCGGGTGCTCGCCTTGGGCACGCGACCGTTGACGGTGACCGCGTCCTCCTCGATGAGCCGCTGCAGCTGGGTGCGGCTCAGGAACGGCACGCGGCGCGCGAGGAACCGGTCGAGCCGCGTGTCCTGGCTGCGCAGCACCTCGAAGTGCGCGGTGATCGGCGCCTCGTCGTCGGCCTCGCGCTGGCGTTCGTAGCGGTCGAAGAGCTCGGCCGGGTCGGAGCCGACGACCTCCTCGCCGTCCTCCGGCGCGGCGGGTTCGCTCACGGGGTGGCGCCGGCGGGTGCCGCGGGTGCGGCCGGCGCCGGGGCGCTGCCGCCCTGCAGCTGGCGCAGGATCTCGGCGTTCGGGTCGGCGGGCGCGGCGTCCGGGGCCGAGGGCGCCAGGCCCGGAATCGCCGGCGGGGCGGCGACGACCGGCTTGGACGGCATCGTCACCGTTCCCGTCACCATGCGCAGCGAGTCGATGCGGCGCGTGGCGACGTCGGCGGCGCTCGAGAAGTCGGTGTTCGTGGTGCGCGCCTGGATCTCCTTCAGGAAACCCTCGGCGGCGGCGAGGTCACCCTGGTCCTCGGCGACGGCGGCGCGTCCGAAGAGCGCCGAGACCAGGAGTCCAAGCTGCCCGGTGCCGGGCGCGGCCGACGTGCGCGCCTGGACCTTCGCGAGCAGCGCGTCGGCTTCCTTCAGCCACTCGGTGCGCAGCTCCGGGGTGAGCGCGGCATCCGCGGCACCCGGCTCGCGGTCGAAGCGCCGGTTGGAGATGACCGATCCGATGTAGGCATCGGCGGCACGCAGCTCGGCGATGGCGCTGATGGCACCGTTGCCCTCGTTGCGCGCGGCGATCTCGCGCAGGGCGGCCGGCAGGCGGGCATTGGCGAGCTCGACCCATGCGGCGTCCACGGCGCGCTCCTGGCGCTGCTGCCACCAGTGCCAGCCCATGGCCAGCGCGGCCACGGCCAGCACCACGAGCAGGATGTTCTGCCCCCAGGTCTTGAGCCAGAGCACGAAGTCGTCGTTGACGCGGCTCTCCGAGAGGTCGGCCTGCTGGACGTTCTGGAGGCGGCGGTCGATCTGGCTCATGGAAGGGCGGAGTGTATCCGCATGCGCCTATCCTCCGGCGCGCAGCGATGGCGGGACTCATCGTCACGGACCTCGACGGGACCCTGCTCGACCGGCGGGGGCGCGTCAGCCCGCGCAACCGCGCGGCGCTCGCCGCCGCGCGCGCGGCGGGCTGGCACGTGGCGATCGCCACCGGCCGCACCTGGCGGGAGAGCCACCGGGCGACCGACTGCGTCGCCGAGGACGCGCTCTTCATCGGTGCCGGCGGCGCGTCGCTCCACGAGGCCGGGTCCGGCCGCACCATCGCCACCATGACCGTCGACGCCCGCGACGCGCTCGACCTGGCGCACGCGATCATCGGCCACGGGCACCGCGCACACGTGCTGGTCGACCCCGACCGCGCCGGGCACGACTACTTCTTCGTCGGCACCGCCGAGCTCGATGCCGCGACGCGGTGGTGGCTCGCCGAGCACCCGATCTCGAGCCGCGACTGGGAGGCCGCGCCGGAGGATGCGCTCTCGCACCTGGAGGGTGCGGTGCTGCGCGTGGGCACGATCGGGGTCGATGACGGCATCGCCCCGGTGGCGCGCGACATCGAGGCTCGCTGGGGTGCGCGCCTGGCCGTCCGTCACTGGAGCGCGCTCACCGCCGAGGAGGCGATCGGCTCGCGCACGCACATGCTCGAGGTGTTCTCGCCGCGCGCGGACAAGTGGGACATGGCCTGCGAGGCCGCGCGCCGGCTCGGGATCGCCGGGCAGCCGATCATCGCGCTCGGCGACGGCCTGAACGACCTGTCGCTCGTGCGCAGCGCCGCGATCGGCGTCGCCATGGCGAACGCCGACCCGCGGATCGCGGCCGTCGCGGCCGCGCACACCGCCGCGCATGACGAGGATGGCGTGGCGGTGGCGATCGAGGCGCTGCTCGAGGGGCGGCTGGCCCGCGGCTGGGACGCGCGGACGGCCGCGCCCGGGGGCGCTCCTCGGTGACGGCGTCCCCGTCGATCCTGGTTGGTCAGTGGAACCCGCCGCTCCTGCGGGCGGAAGGGACGGCGCTCCTCACGGCGCACCAGGCGATCGTGAAGGGGGCGCTCGAGAGCGAGCTGGCGGTCGACGCGATCGTGGCACCCAGGCAGGTGCCGTTCGAGCCGGTGTTCGCGCTGCGGTCGGACCCGGCGGCGGCGCGCGCGCTCGAGCAGCACCAGATGACCGTGACCGACTCGGTCGACGCCGCGCGCGCGGTGAGCCTGGCGGTGCGCGCGGCGGGCGAGGGCAAGCGCGTGCTGGCGCTCGTGCCCAACGAGCAGCTCGCCATGGCCACGAGCGTCGCGCGCCGGTCGCTCGACGACCCCGGGTCGCTTGCGGGCGGCGTGGTGTTCCTGATCGAGGACAACCCGTACCTGGTGCGCCTGGCGTCGCCGTGGGAGGCCGCGCGGTCGCTCGGGCTCCCGGTCGTCGCGCCGGACTCGATCGAGCGCCTGCGAGACGGCATCGAGCACGCCTTCCGCCTTGCCAACGCCGGCCCGCGCATGGCGGCCATCGTGGTGCATGCGGCGGTCCTGCGCTCGGTCGACTCGCCGGCGCTGCGCGCCAACCGCGTGCTCGACCGCCTCGAGCAGGCGGCGGCGCTCCTGCGCGCCCGGCGCGGGGCCCGCGTGCAGGATGCCGACGACCCGCTGCGGGTGGTGCGGCGCCTGGAGCTCAACCGCGTGTCGGCGCTGCCGAGCCCCGGCGAGCGCGAGCCCATCGCCTTCATCGCGGTGGGCCCCGCGTCCACGGCGATCCACCACATCCTCGGCGCCTTCGGGCTCGAGGGACGCGTGCCGGTGCTCGACCTCGGCTGCTCGAACCCGATGGACGACGCGCTCCTCGAGCGCTTCCTGACCCGCTGCGACGACGCCGTGGTGCTCGAGCCGCGGCCCGGGTCGGTGGCGCCGGCCGTGCTTGCCGTCGCCGAAGGCCTGCGCGCGCGCGGCGAGCGGCCGGCGCGGCTCTGGTGGGACCGCCTGCCCCCGCGCGACGGCGAGGACGTGCACCTGGAGATCAACGACGCCGTGCGCACGTCGATCCTGCTGCGCAAGGCGATGCACCTCTTCCGCCTGGTGCGAAGCGGCCTCGAGCACTCGCCGCGGCTCGCCGCCCCGGTGCCGACGCTCGAGTCGCTGCCCGTGCCGCGTCGCAGTTTCGGCCTCGGCCCGACCGGCGCGCTCGACTCGATCCGCCTGGTGCTCCCGGAGGCCGCCGCCGACGTGGCGCGTGTCGATCCCGACGCCCCCGATGCACCGACCCGTGCGCTCGCGCTCGAGGGCGCCGAGCCGCCGCAGGCCGACATCGTGACCGAGGTCGAGCTCTGGGACCGCCGCCGCTTCGCGGTGGAGGGACCGGCGGCGATCCGGCAGGCCGCGATCGACCCGCAGCCCACGCTCTTCGTGGTGGCGGACCTCGGCGGCAGCGACGTCGTCGACGTGGAGCGGCTGGCGAACGCGGCCGTGCCGCTGCGCGCCGCGCCACGACTCCACGTGCTGCACTGCGACCTGAACGACCGGCCCGCGCTGGTGTCCGCGGTGGCGCAGGCGGCGCGGCTCGACGGGGTCGGCGTGGTGGTGGCGCACGACGGACCGCCCGCGCGGCGCGACATCCGGCAGCTGGAGGCGTCGGTTGCCGAGGCCGACCGCCTGGGGTTCACCCCGAGCCAGCGCCTGGTGTGGCCGGCCGACACCGGCTGCGACGTGCGGCCGATCCCGCAGGCCGACCTGATGGAGCGCGGGCTCGAGCGCGGACTCGACCCCCTGCGCACCGAGTTCGTGCGCGAGATGTTCCCCGCAGGCGACGGCCTGCCGGTGCGCATCGAGGTGCGCGCGCTCCTCGAGCAGGTGGAGGTGGTGCGCACCCGCCCGCCGCCGGTCCTGCGCGAGGACGACGCGCGCCTGAAGCCGCCCCGCCCGATCCACGGCCGCGAGGGAAGCTGGCGCTGCCACCTCGCCGGCTTCCGCGACGAGCCCCCGGGCCTGGCGACCATCGCCCTCTGCGAGGCGGGGCGCGCGATGGGCTACCGCGTGCAGTCGATCTACCACCCGACGCCGGTCGGCCCGGGTCGCCGCGCCTGGGGCCAGGTGCTCTTCACGAGCGAGGACCGCAGCACCGAGGCGCGCATCCACGCCACCCAGTGCCCCTACGGCGAGGCGGACCTCCTGATCGGCTTCGACCCGGTCGAGACGCTGCGCGCGATCGGTCCCGACCCGTACCTGCGCGTGGCAGCGCCCGACAAGACCTCGGTCGTCGCGAACCTCGGTGCCTTCGAGGACCAGGTGGTGCCCGAGCTCGCGGCCGCGGTCGACCTGCTGCCGCGCGCGCTGCCGATGGCCACGCGCTCGGAAGGTGCGCTGCTTGCGGACATCGCCGGCACGGCGCGGCGCGAGTTCCTCACCGACCGCGTCGCGGACCTCGTCGCGCTCGGCGCGGCGTTCCAGCGCGGCTTCGTCCCCGTCTCGGTGGAGGCGATGGAAGCCGCGATGCGCCGCCTGGAGTCGCGCGGCTTCGGCCGGTCGCTCGAGGCATTCACCTTCGGCCGGCGCCTGGCCGAGGGGCTGGAGACCGCGCAGGTCGATGCCCGCCGCGGCGAGAGCCTGGGGCGGCTCGTGCGCCGCACCGCGCTGGAACTCGAGGCCTCGCGCCACGGCGGCCGCCGGCGCGCGCGGCAGTTCCGCGAGCTGGTGCGCGAGACGATCGACGCGATGCCGGCGCTCTACGCCACCAACGACGGGCGCCAGGCGCTGCGTGACTTCGTGGCCGCCGCCGCACGGTGCGTGGCGTGGGGCGGGGTGCGGCACCTGCGCTGGTACGTGGGACTGGTGCGCGACCTCTACGCGGCCGGCGACACGGACCCGGAGCGCGCGCTGTGCACCTACGGACTGCTTCCCTTGGCCGAGGCCATCCTGGTGCGCGACGCGCTCTACGTGGCCGCGATCCAGGCGAGCGTCGGCCAGGCACGCCGCATCCGCGAGCGCCTGGGCGTGCGTGAGCTGCGCGGCGACCAGATGGCCCGTCGGTACCTCAACCGCATCGAGGTGGTGCTCGGCCGGACGAAGTGGCGGCTCGACCTGCGCTCGAGCGACTGGCCCGCGCAGCTGGCCCTCATCCTGTGGCGGGTCGTGCCGAACGAGCTGCGCGGCCAGCCCGGCGAGCGCCGGTTCCGG
>JBJTJU010000114.1:0-2522 GCA_046096165.1 Phycisphaerales bacterium
CGGAGGCGATGAGTGCGACGACGGACGCCGAGGCGATCGGGGTGCGCATGCGCGGAAGATATGCGGGGGCGCGGGTCGCCCCTCAGCGGTCGAGCAGCACGACCTGGTCCGGCTCTGCCGTGAGTGCCACCGCCTGCCCGCGGCGCGACGCCTGGCGTGGGTTGAGCTCGAACACCTTCACCATCGTGCCGCCGCAGTCGACGCGGTGCTGGGCCATCTCGCCGAGGTAGGTGCTCTCGGCGATGGTGCCGCGCAGGGCGGGGCGGTCGGTGGGGACGTCCCCGTCGGCGGCGAGGCGCAGCGACTCCGGCCGGACGCTCGCGACGAGCCGCGTGCCCGCAGGGCGGTCGGGGACCACCGCCGAGACCAGCATGCCCGCGGCCGTGCGCACGGCGCGGCCGCCCGCCACCGCGCCCTCGGGCTCGGCGTCGAGGAAGTTCGTCTCGCCCAGGAACTCCGCGACGAAGCGGTTCGAGGGCCGCTCGTACAGCTCGCGCGGCCCGCCGACCTGCTCGATGCGTCCGTCGCGGAGCACCACCATGCGGTCGGCCAGGCTCAGGCTCTCCTTCTGGTCGTGCGTGACGTAGATGGCGGTGACCTTCATCTCGTCGACGATGCGGCGGATCTCGCCGCGCATCTCCAGGCGGAGCTTGGCGTCGAGGTTCGAGAGCGGCTCGTCGAGGAGGAGCACCTCGGGCCGGTAGACGATGGCGCGCGCGAGCGCGACGCGCTGCTGCTGGCCGCCGGACAGCTGGTTGGGGCGCCGCGCGGCGTACGCACCCATGCGCACCATGTCGAGTGCCTCCCCGACGCGGCGGCGGATCTCGTCCGCGCCGGCCTTTCGGACCTCGAGGCCGAAGGCCACGTTCTGCGCCACCGTCAGGTGCGGCCACAGCGCGTAGCTCTGGAACACCATGCCGCAGTTGCGCTGCTCGGCGGGGACGTGCGTCACGTCGCGGGCGCCGAAGCGGATCGCCCCGCCCGAGGGCTCCAGGAAGCCGGCGATCATCCGCAGGATGGTGGTCTTGCCGCAGCCCGACGGGCCGAGCAGGAAGGTCAGCCCGCCCGCCGGCGCGTCCAGGCTCACGCCGTCGACGGCGACGGTCGCGTCGTAGGCCTTGCGCAGCCGGTCGAGCGTGACGGCGACCATGGGGCGCGCACGATACCCGTGCCCGTGCATCGACGATCTACGATGGTGCCGTGGCACGCCGACGCCAAACGACGCCCGCACCCGGGTCTGCTGCCGCGGATCCCGCGCTTCGGCGCGTGCAGAAGCTGTGCGAGCAGCGCGCCTTCCGCGAGCGCGACGTCGGCATCGCGCGCGAGGTGTCGGCGATTGCGCGCCAGGCCCGCCAGGATGCCGAGCGCCGCGGCGAGTTTGCCGACGCGTGGGTGGCCGCGATGCCCGCGGACCTGGTGGCCGAGACGTGGCTCGAGTCCGCGACGCCGGTGGCGATGGTGATCGGCGTGGCAAGCGCCCCGCTCGGTTTCGCGGTGGACCGGGCGCTGCGCGCCGGGGCGCTCGCAAGGCTCAGGCTGCAGCTGCGCGCGCCAGGTCTGCGGGTCAGGACCCGGATCGGGCCGCCGCCGGCGTGACCGGTGCAACCGCGGGTGCGACGCCCAGGATGCCCTCGGGAAGCGCACGCGCCCGGCCCTCGCGGTCAAGGCAGGCAAGCGTCGTGGCGCCGACGGCCAGCACGTCCCCGCCGCGCACCAGTTCGTAGGAGTGCTCGACCTTCACGGCGCCGACGCGCTCGAGGCGCGTTCGCAGGGTGACGAGGTCGTCGTAGCGCGCGGGCTGGCGGTAGGTGACTTCGAGCTTCACCACGGCAAGCAGCAGGCCCGCGGCCTCCATGTCCCGGTAGGTTCGGCCGGTCGAGCGCAGCAGTTCCGTGCGCCCCATCTCGAACCACACGGGGTAGACGGTGTGGTGGACGACGCCCATCGGGTCGCACTCGCAGTAGCGCACGCGGATGTCGATCGAGCCCTGCACGCGGGGCAGGGTACCCCGCGTGCCGCGCGGACCGCGGCCCATACGGTTCACTTGCCGATGCAGAAGCTCGCGAAGAGGCGCCCGAGGACGTCGTCCGGCGGAATGGCACCGGCCACCTCGCCGAGCCGGTCGAGCGCGATGCGCAGGTTGGCGGCGACGAGTTCCGGCGCGGCCTCGTCCGCGGCGCCCCCCAGCGCGCGCTCGGCCTCGGCGAGGAGCTCGGCGCGCGCCGAGCCGAGCTGCGCCGCGGCGGACGCCTTCGGCGTGGCACGGGAGGCCGCGTCGGCGAGTGCGGAGCGCAGGGCATCAAGGCCGGCCCCGGTGCGGGCGCTGGTGGCAATGGAGGCGGTGGTTGCGCCCGGCGTGTCCCGATCGCACTTCGTGCGCGCATGAATGATGGCGGCGTTCCGCATGTCAGGCCCAGCGGCGCGTGGTGCATCGTCGCCGCCTTCGCCGCCGTCATCGCACCAGACGACCACGTCCGCGCGGCGCAGGGCATCCGCCGTGCGCGCCTGCATGCGGACATCGA
>JBJTJU010000115.1:0-5731 GCA_046096165.1 Phycisphaerales bacterium
AGCGTGTGGCCCATGCCCTTCGCGACCGCCTGCTGCGGCATCGAGCTGATGGCGACCGCCTGCAGCCGCTTCGACCTCGCCCGCTTCGGCGCCGAGGTGATGCGCTTCAGCCCGCGCCAGTGCGACCTGATGATCGTCGCCGGCCGCGTCAGCATCAAGACGCTCCCCGTGCTGCAGCGCACCTACATGCAGATGACCGAGCCCAAGTGGGTGATCTCGATGGGCGCCTGCGCCAGCACCGGCGGCGTCTTCGACACCTACGCCGTGGTGCAGGGCGTCGACCAGTACATCCCGGTCGACGTCTACATCCCCGGGTGCCCGCCGCGGCCCGAGATGCTCATCGAGGGCATCATGGCCATCCAGAAGATCATCGACAGCGACCAGATCCCGCGCGACCCCACCGGGAAGCGCCTGCCGCTGCAGATCGCGCTCGAACCGAACTACCGGCCGCGCGTGCAGCCGGCACCGGTCACGATCGGCGCGTCCTGACGTCCTCGGCCAGCCGCGCGCGCAGCCGCGCCATGAGCGTGGACCAGCGCTGCCGCAGCGCCTCCTCGGACACCCCCATCGCCGCGGAGATCTCCTTCCAGCGCGTGCCGCGCAGGCGGTGACGCACCATCTCGGCGTCCTCGGGGCGCGTGCGCTCCAGCTCGCGCATGATGTTCACCAGTTCCGCGCGCTCGGGCACGTCGGCCGGGGCGTCCGGCTCGTCCCACGCGCGCGCACCGGGCGCCAGCCGGGCGATGGCCTCGGCCATGCGCGCCGCGCGGCGCCGGTGCCGTTCCACCGCCCGCTGCACCACCTGCGCCACGAAGCACCAGGCCTCGGGCGCCGAGCGCATCCTGAACGTGCCGCGCGCCGCGGCGCCGTCCACGCGCCGCAGCGTCGTCGAGAACACGTCGTCGGCGTCGACCCCGGGCGAGCCGCGCACCGCCGACCCGATCCGGCGCCGGAGCGCCGCCTCATGGGCGATCATGAACTCGGCAATGGCCTCGCGATCGGATCGATCGCCCGTCGGCATGGCGTGTTCCATGCGCGGACTGTCGGTTTGCGCACGGCGCGTTCAAGCCCGTGCGTCGCGGGTCCGTTCCGATCGGCGCTTATCGGCGCGCAGCCGCCAGACCAGGCCGACCACGATCGCCTGGATCAGCGCCGAGCCCAGGGTGGTGGCGATCACCTGCGGCCGGCCCCACTCCCCGATGGTGAGGTAGAGGCACACGTTGGCCAGGGCAAACATCCCCCACGTGACGGCCGACACGCCCTCGGCGCGTCCGCGCCGCAGCAGCGCCCCGAGCTGCATCAGGCTCGCCATCGGGAAGATCACCGCCGGCACCCAGCCCACCGCATCGAGCAGTCCCTGGATGGCGGATGGCTCGTTCACCGAAGGGACGCCGTGAACTCGGCGATCCGGGCGAGGCCCTTGCGGAGCATCGCCTCGTCGCAGGCGAAGGTGACGCGCACGTGGTCGCCGGCGCACGCGCCGAACTCCCCGCCCGGCACCACCGCCACGTGCGCCTCGGCAAGGAGCGCCTCGGCGTAGGTCTGGCCATCCGTGATCACCCGGCCGGCGGGCGAGCGCAGGCCGCGGCAGCCGGCCACGCTCGGGAAGGCGTAGAACGCGCCGGTCGGCGCCACCCCGCGCAGGCGCGGGATCTCCGAGAGCAACGCATGCACCAGCTTCGCGCGCGCCGCGAACGCCTCGCGCATCCGCTCCACCTGCGGCGCGCTGGCGGGCGACAGCGCCTCGACGATCGCGGGCATGAAGAACGCCGCGATGTTGTTGGTCATCTGCCCCTGGAGCTTGATGAACTCGCGCATGAACGCACCGCCGTCGGCCGGGGCGCAGGCGTAGCCGATCCGCCAGCCGGTCATGGCGAAGGCCTTGCTCATCCCGTTGAGGGTCACGGTTCGGCCGGCGAGGGCGGGCATGCTGCCGGGCGAGAAGGCGCGCAGGCCCGGCTCGACCTCCGGGTAGACGAGCTTCTCGTAGATCTCGTCGCTCACCACGGTCACCCCGGGCCGCGCCGCGACCACCTCGCACAGGGCGCGCAGCTCCGCGGGCGGGTAGGCGATGCCGCAGGGGTTCGACGGGCTGTTCAGGATCACCGCGCGCGTGCGCGGGCCGATCGCGGCGTCGAGCTGCGCGGGCGTGATCCGGAAGCCGCGCTCCACGTCGCCGGGCACCTCGACGCAGGTGCCGCCGGCGAGCTCGATGAGCGGTCGGTAGCTCACCCACGCGGGGGTCGGCAGCACCACCTCGTCACCCGGGTCCACCAGGCACTGGAGGGTGAGGTAGAGCGCGTGCTTGGCGCCCGCGGTGATCGAGACGTGCTCGGGGGCGCAGTCGATGCCGTTCTCGGCGCGCAGCTTGGCGGCGACGGCGGCGCGCGCCTCGGGCGTGCCGGGCGTCGGCACGTACTTCGTCATCCCCGCCTCGAGCGCACGCACGGCGGCGGCCTGGATGTTGGCGGGGGTGTCGAAGTCGGGCTCGCCGGTGCCGAAGGCGACGACGTCGATCCCCTCGCGCTTCATGGCGGCGGCGCGCGCGGCCACGGCGAGCGTGGCGCTCTCCTTCATCCGGCTGACCCGTGTCGAGACGTGCATCGAGGCAGGGGAGTCTAGGGAATCGCGGCGCCGCGGGGCGATCCGGGACGGGCGTACACTTGCCCGGATGCACTATGACTCGCACCAGCCGGTGCTCAACGACCTCGAGGCGCGGATCACGACCATCCGCGACTCTCTTTAACTACCCAGCCAAGGTCCACGAGCGTGACCGCCTGAACGCCCGCATGGAGTCGGCGGACTTCTGGAGCGAGCCCCGCTCGGCGCAGCGGGTCATCGACGAGCTGAAGGTGGTGCGGGCCCAGATCGAGCCCCTCGAGGCCGCCATGAAGGCCCTCGAGGACGCCAAGGTCGGCTACGAGATGGCCCGCGAGGCCAACGACCACGACCTCCTCGTCGAGGTCGACGAGTCGATCCACCGCCTCGAGGCCGACATGGAGAAGGTCGAGGCCCAGAGCCTGCTCTCGGGCAAGCACGACCACCGCAGCTGCTTCGTCACCATCCAGGCCGGCGTCGGCGGCACCGAGGCCAACGACTGGGCCGAGATGCTCGAGCGCATGTACCTGCGCTGGTGGAGCGGCATGGGCTTCAAGGTCGAGGAGATGAACCGCCTGCACGGCACCGAGGTGGGGATCTCCGAGGCCATGTACCGCGTGAGCGGCCCGTTCGCCTACGGCTACATGAACTGCGAGCGCGGCACGCACCGGCTCGCGCGCGTCAGCCCGTTCAACGCGGAAGGCAAGCGCCAGACCAGCTTCGCGACGGTCGAGGTGACCCCGGAGTTCGAGACCACCGCGCTCACCATCCCCGAGAAGGACGTCGAGGTGGTGGCCTTCGTGCGTGCCAGCGGCCCCGGCGGCCAGAACGTCAACAAGGTGGCGAGCGCCATCCGCATCACCCACCTTCCCACGGGCATCCAGGTGGTGGCCAGCACCTACCGCGACCAGCTGCAGAACAAGAGCCAGGCGTTCGCCGTGCTGCAGTCGAAGCTCGAGGCCCTGGAGGAGGAGCGCCGCCAGGCCGAGCTCGACGCCGCCACCGGCGGCAAGGTCGACCGCGGCTGGGGCACGCAGATCCGCTCGTACGTCTTCTACGACAACCGCGTGAAGGACCACCGCACCGGCTTCGAGATGATGAATCCCGAGAAGGTGCTGAACGGCGACCTCGGCGGCTTCGTCGACTCCGAGCTGAAGCGGCGGCGCGCCGCGCGCGAGGCGGTCGGCTGACGCGATCGGGGGATGCCTCGGCCGCCGCGCACGCGGCACTACACTGGTTTCGCCCGTGGTTCACGACCCATCGATCCTCCACATGGTGGCGCGCGGAGACTCGGGCGCGATGCAGGCATGCATGGACCGCTTCGGGGGGCTGGTGTGGTCGCTTGCCCGCCGCGTCACGCGCAGCACCGCCGAGGCCGACGACGCCGTGCAGGAGATCTTCGTCGACCTGTGGCGCAGCTCCTCGCGCTTCGACCCCTCGATCGCCAACGAGACCACCTTCGTGGCCATGATCGCGCGCCGGCGGCTGATCGACCGCGGGCGCCGGCGCCAGCGCCGGCCGGACGCGGCCACCCTCCCGGACGCCGTTCAGCCGGCCGCCCCCGCCCTGCCCGACCCGGCCGAGCGGCGCGAGGAGGTGGGCCGCGCCACCGCCGCCTTCGAGCAGCTCCGCCCCGAGCAGCAGCGCGTGCTGCAGCTGGCGATCTACCATGGCCGGTCCCACGAGGAGATCTCCCGCGCGACGGGACTGCCCCTCGGGACCGTGAAGACCCATGCCCGGCGCGGGCTCATCAAGCTGCGCCAGATCCTCGAGGCCGAGGGTGCCCTGGAGCAGGGCCTGCCCCGCGCCCGCGACTGAACCAAACCCGAATCCCATGATCACCGCCATCGTCGCCCCACTGCTGTCGGCCACCCTCGTCGCGACCCTCGACACCACGCCGGACGCGGCGATGCTGCGCTACCCGGACATCGGGAAGTCGGACATCGTCTTCGTCTTTGCGGGCAACCTCTGGCTCGTCCCCAAGGAGGGCGGCACGGCGCGGCCGGTCACCACGGTCGCCGGTGCGGAGGTGCTTCCCAAGTTCGCGCCCGACGGCACGCGCATCGCCTTCGTCGGAAACTACGACGGCAACCGCGACCTCTACGTGATGCCCGCCGCCGGCGGCCCGCCCGTGCGCGTGACGCACCACCCCACGGGCGAGGTGCTCAACGAGTGGACGAACGACGGCGCGCTGGTCTTCACCGCCAGCGGCATGGAGGGAATCTCCCGCGCCGCGCGGCTCTACCGCGTTCCCGAGGGCGGCGGCCTGCCCGAGGCGCTCCCCGTGCCCTACGGCACCAACGGCACCATCAGCCCCGACGGCGAGTGGCTGGCGTACACGCCGCACTCGATCGACAACCGCACGTGGAAGCGCTACCGCGGCGGCATGCAGACGGACATCTGGGCCTACAACCTGAAGACCGGCGAGGCCCGCCGCGCCACCGACCACGAGGGGATCGACACGCTCCCGATGTGGCAGGGCTCGACGCTCTACTACCTGAGCGACGACACCAGCGACCCGAAGGCCCCGCACAAGCTCAACATCTGGTCGTGGGACCCGAAGTCGGGCAACCGCACCCAGGTCACGCGCTTCACCGACGAGGACATCAAGTGGCCCTCGATCGGTGACGGCGAGATCGTCTTCCAGAAGGGCACCAAGCTCATGGTGCTCGACCTTGCCTCGGGCCGCTCGCGCGAGGTGGCGGTGCGCATCCCCGGCGACCGCCCGACCGTGCGACCGCGGACCGAGGACGTGAGCGACCAGCTGCAGGGCTCGAGCATCAGCCCCGGCGCCAAGCGCGTGGCGGTGGCCGCGCGCGGCGACATCTGGACCGCCCCCGCCGAGAACGGCGTGCCGCGCAACCTGACGCGCACCGACGGCGTCGCCGAGCGCAGCCCGGCATGGAGCCCGGACGGCAAGTGGATCGCCTTCTTCACCGACGAGACCGGCGAGTACGAGCTGTGGGCCATGCCCGCGGACGGCAAGGGCGAGCGCCGGCAGCTGACGAAGGACGGCGGGCCGTTCAAGACGGGCATCGAGTGGTTCCCCGACTCGAAGAAGCTCATCTACCAGGACAAGACCGGCTCGGCGTACCTGGTCGACTTCGAGACCGGCGAGCGCACCCTGATCGAC
>JBJTJU010000116.1:0-14758 GCA_046096165.1 Phycisphaerales bacterium
GGAAGGCGCGGTCCGCGAGCCCCTCGACCTCGTGGACGACGACCCGACCCCGAACGTCCGCGTGACCGGCGGACGGAACGTGGTGTGGCTGGCGGGCGTGGTGCTCGCGGCGGCGTTCCTGGTGCCCGGCGCCCGGCTCGAGTGGCTCGGCTGGACCGTGCTGCCGTGGACCCGCGAGGCGGTGATGCTCGCCTGCGCCGGCCTCAGCCTGTGGCTCACGCCGTGGCCGCTGCGCGAGGAGAACCACTTCGCGTTCGGCCCCATCATCGAGGTCGCCGCCATCTTCAGCGGGCTGTTCGTCGCCATGCAGCCCGCGCTCGCGATCCTCGGCGCGCGCGGCGGCGAGCTGGGCGTCACGACGCCGGCGCACTTCTTCTGGGCGACGGGGCTCCTCTCGAGCTTCCTCGACAACGCCCCCACCTACCTCGTGTTCGCCGACGTGGCCTCGACCATCACGCCGGCGGACGCCGTCGGGGCGGTGCCGTACTCGGGCGGCCGCGTGGCCGAGCCGCTCCTCGTGGCGGTCAGCCTCGGCGCCGTCTTCATGGGTGCCAACACCTACATCGGCAACGGCCCGAACCTCATGGTCGCGGCGATCGCCCGGCAGGACAAGGTGCCGATGCCCTCGTTCTTCGGGTACATGCTGTGGTCGGGGGCGTTCCTGCTCCCCCTCTTCGGCCTCGTGACCTGGCTCTTCCTGGTCTGAGCGGCGCGCCCCGGCAGGCGCCCGGCGGTCACTCCGCGCGGCGCCGCATCAGGTCGCCGGCCTGCCCGAGGCCCTGCGCCACCGGCACGTCGGCCCCCACCTTCACCTCGACGCCGCCCGCCTCCACCTCGAGCCCGCCGGCCGGCGGCTTCGATGGATCGTTCTGCTGCATGAGGGCGAAGATCACTGCCTGCGCCGCGGCGCTCTCGGCCACCAGCCGGCCGGCACGCTCGCTTGCCTCGCCGAGGGTGCGGAACTTCCCGCCGTCCAGCTCGCCCTCGAAGTCGGTGAGCGCGTTCTCGACCGCGATCATCATGTACGCGACCACGGCCCACTCCTCGCGGGTGTCGGGGAAGTAGCCGCTCGAGCGCGCCAGGTCCACCGGCAGCGCGATGCGCCAGCCGCCGTCCGTCTCGCGCATCGAGAGCGTGCCGCCCAGGACCGGCTTGCCGTCGAGCTCGAAGGTCGCGGTGCCGTCGCCGAGGTCCTCGGCCTCCAGCCGCGAACGGTTGGCGTCGAGCCACCCGAACGGATCGGCCATCACCGCGTTGAACACGTCCCCGAAGCCGCTGCGCGTGGCCCACGTGCCGCCCTTGCCGAGCTCGCGCTCGACGTCGGCCGGGTAGCGCTTTCGCAGCTTCTGCGAGACGCGCCACAGCTGCGCCAGCATCTCGCCGGCCTTGCCCTTCACGTCCTCGATCGCGCTGGTCTCGGTCACGCCGTCGGGGAACGTCACGTCGCGCGCCTCGACGAAGAGCATCGTGGGCAGCAGCTCCGGCCGGCCGTCCTTCACCATGCGGGCCATCGCGTCGATGGCCGCCGAGGGCGAGGACGTGTCGTAGCGCGGCTTGCGGCAGCCGCCCGCCGCAGCCCCGGCGACCAGCGCGGCGGCAAGGGCGATGCGGATGGCGGTCGTGGCCTGCATGGGTGCAATCGTAGTCCGCGTGCGGAGCCGCCCTACACTGCCGCCGTGCGGATCCAGCTCAACGGCCAGCCACGCGACCTCGAGGCGGCGACCACCGTCGCCGACCTGGTGCGCGAGATCGGGCTCGACGGCGCCCCCTGCGCGGTCGAGGTGAACGCGCGGCTCGTCCGGCGCGCCGACCGCGCGTCGGTGCCGCTCGCCGACGGCGACCGCGTGGAAGTCGTGACCCTGGTGGGGGGCGGATGAGCCCGCACGCGCCCGCCTCCGCCGACGCCCCGGCCGCCGCGCCGGCGATCCCGCCGCTTCGGATCGGCGCATTCACGCTGCGCAGCCGCCTGGTGGTCGGCACCGGCAAGTACCGCGATTACCCAACCATGCAGGCGGCGATCGACGCCTCAGGCGCCGACTGCGTGACGGTCGCCGTGCGCCGCGAACGCCTCGTGGACGCACAGGGCCGTTCGATCCTCGACTTCCTGCCCCTCGACCGGATCACCATCCTCCCGAATACCGCCGGCTGCTTCACCGCCGAGGACGCCGTGCGCGTCTCGCGCCTGGGGCGAGAGATCCTCGAGCAGCTGGGGAACCCCGGCGCCGGCTGGGTGAAGCTCGAGGTCCTCGGCGACCGCACCACCCTGCTGCCCGACCCCGTCGGCACCATCGAGGCCTGCCGCGAGCTGGTCGCGGACGGATTCACCGTGCTCTGCTATTCGAGCGACGACCCGATCGTCGCCGCGCGCCTGCGCGACGCGGGCGCGGCAAGCGTGATGCCGGCCGGAAGCCCGATCGGCAGCGGCCGCGGCATCGCGAACCCCGCCGCCATCCGGCTCGTCCTCGACCGCCTGAAGCTTGCCGACCAGGGCGGCAGCGCCGACTACCCGGTGATCGTGGACGCGGGCGTCGGCACGGCAAGCGACGTCGTGCACGCGATGGAACTCGGCGCCGACGGCGTGCTCCTGAACACCGGCATCGCGCACGCCCAGGACCCCGTGCGCATGGCCCACGCCATGCGGCTCGCCCTCGACGCCGGCTGGCACACCGCCCGCGCCGGACGCATCCCCCGAAAGCTGTACGCCAACGCGAGCAGCCCGTGGGAGGGCGTGATCACGCACATCCCGGGCGAGTGAAACCCACTCCGGGATAGCCCCGCACCAGTTTCAGAAACTGGTGCGGGGCTATCCCGGACCCCATTTCAGTGGTCCACGCGGTGCCCGAGGATCGGCTCGAGCTCGCGCACGCGCGCGGCCACCGTCTCCGCGTCGCGGGCCTCCAGGTTGAGGCGCAGCAGCGGCTCGGTGTTGGACATGCGGATGTTCGCCCACCAGTCGCCGCAGTCCATGCTCAGGCCGTCGAGCGTGTGGCACTTCGCGTGCGGATACTTCGCGCGCAGCGCGTCGAGGGCGCCCTGCTTGTCGTCGTTCTCGAAGTTGATCTCGCCGCTCTGGCAGTAGCGCCGGAAGGGCGCGATGCACCCGGACATCGGCTTGCCGGCGGCCACCAGCGCCGACACCACGTTGGCGAAGGCGCGCGCGCCGCTGTCGGTGCACCACTTGTCCGCGAAGTAGAAATGCCCGCTCAGCTCGCCGCCGAAGGGCGCGCCCGTCTCGCGCAGCTTCTGCTTCATGAAGACGTGGCCCACGCGGCCCTCGACCGGGACGCCGCCCCGCTCGCGCACCGCCTCGGCCACCGAGCGCGTGCTGCGCAGGTCGTAGACGATCGACGCGCCGGCACGGCCCTCCAGCCAGCCCTGCGCCAGCCACCCCGTCAGCAGGTCGCACCCCACCGGCTCGCCGCGCTCGTCGATCACCATGCAGCGGTCCGCGTCACCGTCGAAGCACACGCCGAAGTCCGCCTTCAGGGCGCGCACGCCCTCGCGCGTCGGCGCAAGGTTCGCCTCCACCAGCGGGTTCGGCTCGTGCACGAACTCCCCGGTCGAGTTGTCGAAGTTGATCGGCGTGATGCGCAGTCCCTTCACGTCGCCGAAGACCTTCGGCACCATCGTGCCGGCCATGCCGTTGGAGGCATCGATCACCACGTGCATGGTGCGCGACCCGTCGAGCACCGACGCCGGCAGGAAGCGCAGCAGGTGCGCCCGGTACGCGTCCCACAGGTCGCGCGCCTCCTCGCGCCCGCCGCCGGGGCCGGACCCGCGACGCGCGCCCTCGGCGATCGCCTTGATCGCGGAAAGCCCCGTGTCCTGCCCGACCGGCCGCGCGCCGATCCCGCTCACCTTGAAGCCGTTGTACTGCGCCGGGTTGTGGCTCGCGGTCGTCTGCACCGCGCCCGCCGCGTCGAGGTGGTTCGCCGCGAAGTAGGTGAACGGCGTGTCCACCATGCCCACGTCGACCACCACCGCGCCCGCCTCGAGCATCCCGTCCTTGAGCGCGCGCACGAGCGACGGCGAGCTCCTGCGCATGTCGCGCCCGACCACGATCGTGCGCGCCCGGTCGCCCGTCCGGCCCTCGCGCGCGGCCACCTCCATCAGGTGCCTCGCGGTCCCGAACCCCACCTGGAACGCGTCGACCTCGGCGAGCGGGTCGGGGTAGATGCCGCGGACGTCGTAGGCCTTGAAGATCTTGCTGAGCATGGGAAGGCGGGAATCGTAGTATTCGCCTCCCATGGCCGCCTCCCGCAGGGATGTCCGGATCGACCGCTGCCTGACGCGGATCGTTGCCACCGTCGGCCCGGCGTGCAGCCGGCCGGCCGACCTCGACCGCCTCGTCCGCGAAGGGGTGAGCGTCTTCCGGCTGAACCTGAGCCACGGCGACCTGGAGACCCACGCGCGGACCATCGCCGCCATCCGCCGTGCCGCCGCCGCGCTGCGCACGGAGGTGGGGATCCTCGCCGACCTGCCGGGCCCCAAGATCCGCCTGACCCCGATGCCCGCCGGCCGCGTGGTGGCGCTTCGCCACGGCGACGCGGTGCGCATCGCGCGCGGCAACGCCCCCATCGATCCCGATGCGCGCCCCGCCACGCTCCACGTCGACTACGCGGGCCTCTCGGGCGACGTGCGCGCCGGCGACCGCGTGCTCATCGACGACGGCGCGGTCCAGCTTCGCGTGCGCCGCGTCGTGCGCGGCACCGTCGAGTGCACCTGCGAGGTCGGCGGCACCGTCTCCGGGCGCAAGGGCGTGAACCTGCCGGAGAGCGCCGTGCGCCTGCGCGCCCCGACCGCCCGCGACCGCACGCTCGCCGACTGGGCCGTCGCGCACGGCGCCGACTTCGTCGCCCTGAGCTTCGTGCAGCGCCCCGCCGACCTCCGGCTCCTCCGCCGCGTGCTGGACGCCGCCGCGCGCCGCCGCCGGCGCCGCGCCCCCGCGGTCGTCGCGAAGATCGAGCGACCGGTGGCCCTCGGCGAGCTCGACGGCATCGCCGCCGAGGCCGACGCCATGATGGTCGCGCGCGGCGACCTGGCGATCGAGCTCGACTTCGCGCGCGTCCCCGTCGAGCAGCGCCGCATCCAGGCCGCCTGCGAACGCGCGGCGATCCCCTGCATCGTGGCCACCCAGATGCTCCAGAGCATGATGGAGGCGCCGCTTCCCACCCGCGCCGAGGCGTCGGACGTCGCGAACGCGATCCTGGGCGGCACCGACGCGGTCATGCTGAGCGGCGAGACCGCCGCCGGCCGACACCCGTTCGAGAGCGTGCGCGCCATGCGCCGCATCGCGCAGGAGGCGGAGCGCTGGACCGCCGCGCAGCCGCCCGCGCCCCTGCGCGCCATCGCCCTCGCCGAGTCCCCGGAGCCCGCCGCGGTGCTTGCGCGCGCCATCGCCCAGATGGCCGCCGACGCGCGCGCCCGCGCGGTGGTGTGCTGGACCGACGCACGCTCGGTGCGCTTCATCAGCCAGGCCGACGTCCAGGTGCCGATCGTCGCCTTCGGCGACGAAGACGCGGAACTGCGCTCGCTCGCCCTGCTCCGCGGCGTGCACGCCGTCCGCACCCGCCGGCCCGCCGACAGCCGCGACTTCGTCCGGCGCGCGGAGACCCTGCTGCGCGCCGCCCGCCTCGTGGCCGCCGGGGACCGGATCGTGGTCGCCACCGGCTTCGCCGGGCACGGCACGGAGCGCCTCTGGCTGCGCCGCGTCGGCGAACGCACCGTCTGACGGCCAATAACGGCACGTACCCCCGCCGCCGTGCCGTTGCGGGCGGCGGCCGGTTTGCAGTACCTTTCGCCGTTTCCCCGCTGGTGCGGGGCGTCGCGGACTCCAGGTGGACACCGCGACGAACGGCCCCGCGATGCGGGGCACACGTCCTCGTCCCAAGCGCCCTTGGTTCGGGACGGCCGCCGGCCCCGCCGGCGTCCACCGGCCGCTTCCCGCGGTGTCGCTGCTGCCGCTCTGCAAGGAGAGCCCACATGTCTGACCAGAAGTCGCTCGCCAAGGAACTCGTCGAAGCCGGAGTCATCTTCGGACAGCGCCGCTCCCAGTGGAACCCGAAGATGAAGCCGTACATCTTCGCCACCAAGAACGGCATCTCGATCATCGACGTCAAGGAGACGATCAAGGGCCTCCTGCTCGCCAAGCGGTTCATCGCCAGGACCGTGGCCGGCGGCAAGGACGTCTGCTTCGTCGGCACCAAGCGCCAGGCGCGCGGCGCCGTCGAGCAGCACTGCGCGGCCTGCAGCATGCCGTTCGTCACCGAGCGCTGGCTCGGCGGCACCCTCACGAACTTCCGCACGATCCGCGAGCGGCTCCGCCGGCTCGAGGACCTCGAGCGCCTCGCCGAGACCGGCGACATCCGCAACTACTCCAAGAAGATGGAGTCGCAGCTCGCCCGCGAGCAGAAGAAGATCCACCGCAACCTGCACGGGCTGCGCGGCATGACCAAGCTGCCCGGCGCGCTCGTGGTGGTCGACACCACGCGCGAGCAGAACGCGCTGCTCGAGGCCAAGGCCCTGGGCATCCCGACGATCTGCCTGATCGACACCGACGGCAACCCGGACCTCGCCGACATCCCGGTGCCCGGCAACGACGACTCGATGCGCTCCATCGACATCGTCATCCGCGAGCTGTGCGCCGCCGCCGCCGAGGGCCGCGGCCAGCGCTCGAACGCGAGCCCCGAGGAGATGGGCGCGGCAGCCGCCGCGGCCGGCGACCTCGAGGCCCCGAGCGCGCCGCGCCCCGCGCGCCGCTCGAGCCGCAGCCAGTTCCGTGCCGACGGACGCTCCGCGTCCGCGGGCGCCGACGCGCCGCGCGCCGAGGCGGCGGGCACCGCCCCCGGCGCCTGAGGCCGCTCCCCATCCCGTCCAGACACCCGCACCCTGACCTGAGGTGAACGAATGACCACCGCCAACATCAGCCCCAAGGACGTCATGACCCTGCGCGAGCGCACCGGGCTCGGCATGATGGACTGCAAGGCCGCCCTCGCCGAGGCCAACGGCGACATGAAGCTCGCCGAGGAGCGCCTGCGCGAGAAGCTCAAGGGCAAGATGGACTCCCGCACCGACCGCGCCGCCGGCGAGGGCTGCATCGCCGTCGCAGTGGCGGGCGGCAAGGCCGCCATCGTCGAGGTCCGCGCCGAGACCGACTTCACCGCGCGCAACCCCGAGTTCCGCACCATGGCCGAGGACCTCGCGCGCATGGCCGCCGCGGGCGCCGCGGGCACCGCGCAGAACACCGACGCCATGAAGAAGCGCCTCGACGAGGTGCGCATCAAGACCGGCGAGAACATCTCCTTCGCCGGCGGCGAGGTGCTCGAGGGCGAGGGCTTCGCCCACTACGTGCACCACGACGGCAAGAAGGGCGCGCTGATCGCCTTCACCGGCTCCATCGACGCCGACACCGGCACCGGCATCTGCCAGCACATCGTGGCCTCGTCGCCGCCGCCGATCGCGGTCGACGAGCACGGCGTGCCCGCGGACGTCAGGGCGAAGCGCCAGGCCGAGGCCGTCGAGGAGGCCAAGGCCTCCGGCAAGCCCGAGCAGATCGCCCAGAAGATGGCCGAGGGCAAGATGCGGAAGTTCTTCGAGGAGGTCACGCTCCGCGGCCAGAAGTACGTCCGCGACGACAAGAAGGCGGTGAAGGACGTGCTGCCCGCGGGCGCGAAGATCACCCGCTTCGTCCGGATGACCGTCGGCCAGGGCTGAGCCGGCCCGACGTCACTTCCTCACTGCGCCACCCGCGGCGCCCGCGTCCTTCGCGGGCGCCGCGTTCCGTTGCGGCATCACGTCGATCGCCACCGGGTAGTGGTCGCTCGCGTAGCCCTCGGGGACGCGCTCCTTGTCCGGGTCCTTGCGCCAGTCGTAGTCGCTCGGCGGGTGCACCGTGCCCAGCACGAAGAACCCGCCGTCGCGCGCCGCCTTCGCCAGCGCGGGCGACATGAAGATGTAGTCGATCGCGCGGCCGGAGTCGTGCGTCGTGTAGAGCTCGCGCGTGTCGCCCCGCTTGACCGCCCGGAAGTCGTAGGCGCTGCGCAGCCCGCCGTCGCCCATCACCTTCACCGCGCGCATCGACGGCGTGGCGTTGAAGTCGCCGAGCACGGCGACGTTCGCCCCCGGGTCCTTGGCCAGCACGTCCTTCACCAGAGCCACGGTCTGCAGCGCCTCGCTCTCGCGGTGGTACTCGAACTCCTTGCCGCCGGCCTTGAAGTGGACCACGAACACCGTGAGCGGCCATCCGTCCACGTCGACGTCCACGCGCAGCGGCGAGCGCTGGAACCGGTCGCCCTGGTCCGGCTTGCGCGCGGCCCATCCCGACCCGGTGCGTGCCGCGTCCATGTCCGACAGGTCCTCCTGCACGTACGTGGCGTGCGAACGGATCGGGAAGCGGCTCAGCACCGCCTGCTCGACGCCGCGGTAGTAGCCGACGTCCTCGCTCGCGGCGTGGGCGTAGCCCATGTCCTTCAGGTACGTGTCGCGGAACCACTTCAGCGCCTCGAGCCCCTCGATCTCCTCGATGCACAGGACGTCGGCATCGAGGCGGCGGATCGCGTCGGCGATCGCCAGGAGCCGTCCTTCCTTGGTCGCCATCTTCGCGTCGTCGTGCTCGCCGGAGAGCGCCGGGTCGTCGACGCGGTCGAAGAGGTTCTCGACGTTGTAGGCCGCCAGGCGCACGGCGCCCTTCGCCTTCTCGGGCGCCTTGGGCACGCCGAACCAGATGCCCGCGGCGCGCGGCGCCTTGCCCTTGGCCTTGCCGCTTCCCGCGTCATTCCCGCCATCGCCGTCCTTCGGCGACGCGGGAGCGGCGGGCGCCTTCGGGGCAGCCGGCGCCTTGGGCGCGGCAGGCGCCTTCGGCGGCGCGGGCGGTGCAGGCGGTGCCGACTGCACCGCGACGATCGCCGCCCCGAGGAGTGCGGCCGGGACCAGGGCAACGTGCGCGGGAAGCATCGCCCGAGTCTAGCCGTGGCACCCCTAGAATCGGCCCGATGCCCTTCGTCCAGCCCTCGAGCCGCCGCCGGTACCGCGACTACCTGCGCCGGTTCGAGGAGTCGCGACGCCGGGCGCGCACCGAGAAGGTCGCCGTCAGCTTCCACGGCCGCGAGCGCAGCATGCGCCGGACGCGGTCGTTCCTGACGCTCTTCCGGGAGTTCCTCGGGCTCGTCCGGCCGTACCGGGCGCGGCTCGCCTTCGCGCTCGCCACCCTGACCGTCTCCACCACGCTCGGGCTGGTCTCGCCCGCCGCCACCAAGGTGGTGATCGACAACGTGCTCGGCGGCCGCCCGCTGGAAGGTGCGTGGGCCACGGCGCTCGGCCGCTTCGACGCCACGCCGCAGTCGCTCCTGGGCTGGCTGGTGGGCGTGGTGGTCTCGATCAGCACGGTGTCGGTCGTCCTCAGCATCGCCGGCCGCTACCAGGCCACGCGCACCGTGAAGGTGCTGCAGACCTCGATGCGGCGGCGCGCCTTCGACCACGCCATGCGCCTGCCGCTCCACCGCGTGCAGACGCTCCGCAGCGGCGGCGTCGGCGCGATCATCCGCGAGGACGCGGGCGGCCTGGCGGAACTCGTCTTCGCGCTCATCTACAACCCCTGGCGCGCCATCATCCAGCTGGTCGGCATCCTGTCGATCCTCGCCTTCACCGACTGGCGCCTCCTGCTCGGCGCCCTGCTCCTGGTGCCGGCCGTCACCCTCACGCACCGCACGTGGATCGGCCGGCTGCGGCCACTCTTCCGCGACGTGCGCCAGCAGGTCTCCGAGGTCGACGCCACCGCCACCGAGGCCTTCAGCGGCATCCGCGTCGTGCGCGGGTTCGCGCGCCCGCGCTTCGAGGGGATCCGCCACGGCACCGCGCTCGACCTGCTGGCCCGGCAGGAGGTGCTCACGTGGTGGTGGAGCCGCGTCGTGGAACTCGCGTGGCAGCTCCTCATCCCGGTGGCGAGCGCCGCGCTCCTCTGGTTCGGCGGGTCGCAGGTGCTCTCCGGCCGGCTGACCACCGGCGAGCTCATCATGTTCCTCACCTACCTGGTGATGCTGCTGGCGCCGCTCGAGAGCCTGGCGCAGAGCGCCACCGGCCTGCAGACCCACCTCGCCGGGCTCGACCGCACGCTCGACTTCCTGGCCGAGCCCGCCGAGATGCCGGACCGACCCGGGGCCGTGCGGCTCACCAAGGCCTCGGTCGAGGGCGCCGTCTCGCTGCGCGGTGTCACCTACCGCTACCCGGGCCGCGACGCCGACGTGCTCCGCGACGTCTCGTTCGAGACCCGGCCCGGCGAGATGACGGCCCTGGTCGGCACGAGCGGCGCCGGCAAGACCACGCTCTGCAACCTGGTGGCCCGCTTCTTCGACCCGACCGCGGGCACCGTGCTCCTCGACGGCCGCGACCTGCGCGACGTCGAGCTCGCCTCGTACCGCCGGGTGCTCGGGATCGTCGAGCAGGACGTCTTCCTCTTCGACGGCACCATCGCCGACAACATCCGCTACGCCGACCCCGCCGCCGACGACGGGCGCGTCCGGGCGGCCGCCCGGGCGGCGAACGCCGAGGGCTTCATCGAGGCGCTGCCGGAGGGGTACCGCACGCAGATCGGCGAGCGCGGGGTGCGCCTCTCGGGCGGCCAGCGCCAGCGCCTCGCCATCGCACGCGCCCTGCTCGCCGACCCGCGGATCCTCATCCTCGACGAGGCCACCTCGAACCTCGACACCGAGAGCGAGCGCGCCATCCAGGAGGCCCTGCGCGTCCTGATGCGCGGCCGCACCAGCTTCGTGATCGCGCACCGTCTGAGCACCATCATGCACGCGCACCGCATCGTGGTGCTGAAGGACGGCCGCATCGCCGAGATGGGCACCCACGAGGAGCTGATGGCCCGCAGCGGCATCTACCACCAGATGGTGCTGGTGCAGACCGCGCCGCCGGCGGCCGTCACGCCGGCCGCGGACCGCCCGCCGTCCGCCCACGCCACGCGCGCCGCCCGGTGAGGTGCAGCCACCAGCTGCGCCCCTGGATGGCCAGCAGCAGCGCGATCGACACGGGGTGGAACGCCACGCACTCCCACGGCTGGCCGAACCGCCACGCCAGGAGCGCGCGCTGCACGAGCTGCGCCGCGATCGCGCTCGCCGCAAGCGCCACCGACCACGACGGCATCCCGCCGGCCACGAGCGCCCACGGCAGCCAGATCCAGGGAAGCAGGATGCCGCCGGCCTCGAGCAGCGTGAACACCGCGAGCACCGCCGGCGAGCCGAGCCCCTCGTAGGCGTTCTTCGTGAACCCGCGCCAGGTCTCGGCGGCGCCGCGGTACATGCGGCAGCGCACGCTCTCCGAGCCGTCGTAGAGATCGGTGTGCAGGCCGGCGCGGCGCACGTTGCGGGGCAGCTTGATGCCGTCGTGCATGCTGTCGCGGAAGGCGGCGTGGCCGCCCGCGCGCACCCATGCCTCGCGCCGCACCAGGAGGAACTGCCCGCACCCCGCGCTGGTCGCGGGGTCGTCGGTGGTGCGCATGCGCGGCATCGGCAGCCAGCTGAAGAGCATCCAGTGGATGAGCGGCACCACCATCCGCTCCATCCACGTCCCGGTCTCCTGCGCCGGCACCGTGCTCAGGAGCGCCGCACGCAGCCGCCCGGCCTCGTCCACCGCGCGCGCCAGGCAATCCGGCGCGAGGCGCACGTCGGCGTCCGTGAAGAGGAGCCACTCACCGGTTGCGGCCTCGCCCATCCGCTGGCATCCCCACTGCTTGCCGTTCCATCCGTCCGGGAGCGGCACGGTCGGCACCGCCCGCACCCGGGCGTCCCGGGCCACCAGCGACGACAGGATCGCCGGCGTCCGGTCGGCGCTCTGGTCGTCGTAGGCAAGCACCTCGACGTCCACGCCGTCGCTTGCCAGCGCGCCCCCGACGGCCGCGTCCAGGTTCCGTTCCTCGTTGCGTGCCGGGATGCAGACGGACACCCGCGGCCGCGCGCCCGTGCGCGAGGAGAGCACCGCCGCCAGCGGCCGCGCCCGGCGGCAGATCCCCAGGTTCACGACGGTCATCACCAGCGCCACCGAGCTGACGAGCGCCGGGAACGCCGGCAGCCATGCGAGCGCCGCGGCGGCCGCCGTCCCGCCCACCGTGCCGTCCGCCGTCACCGCGCCGCCCGTTCCGGCGCGCGGTGCGCCGTCTCGATCGCCGTGCGGCGTCCCGTCAGGCGCAGGAACGCGTCGTACACGGGGTGGATGCGCGCCGTGCCGCCGCCGACCAGCGTGTCGAAGGCCGACGGGTCGCGGGACGAGGTGGCCGCCGCGAGCGCCGCGCCGTTGGCGTTCATCGCGTCCTGGATCGCCGACTGCCAGGCGTGCACCGCACCGCCCTCGGCGGGCGCAGCCACGTGCGCGGCACGCATGAACACCTCCGGCCGCTGGTCGGTCCAGAAGCCGTACTCGATGGCCACCGCCACCACGTGGGCATCGGCGCGCCGCGCGGCCACCATCGCCACGCCGGGGCGCACCTCGACCGGCCGGCGCGGGTCGACGAAGCGTCCCTGCGGCGTCATCATCAGGATCGTCCGCGGGGCCGACGCAAAGAGACCCTCGACGTGGCGCACGAAGGGACGCAGGCCCGCGGCATCGTCGGGGTCGACGCCGAACATCCCGAGCTTGCGGAAGAACCGGAAGTTCTCCAGCTGCGTGCGGTCGATCGGGCTCGCCACCGGACGGTCGGCGAACCAGCGGTCATGGATCATGAACCCGACCAGCGGGTCCCACCACGAGGCATGGTTGCACGCCAGCACCACCGGCCCCGGCGAGGCCGCCGCCGCACGCAGCACCGCGTCCGAGCCGTTCACCGCGCGCACGGCGTGGAAGCGCCGCGCCACGAAGCCGCGCAGCCAGCGCGCGAAGACGCGCCGGAAGCCGGGCCGGAAGTCGCCGGGGATCAGCTCGCGCCCACCGTCTCGCACGCGCGAGGCCCCCGTTGCAGGCGCGATCCGGTGTCAACGCCGAAGCCGGGCTGCCCGTGGCCCGTGCGCGCGATGCCGAGGTCCTCGCACACCGCGTCCGCGGCCGTGACGCCGCTCATCAGCACCATCGGGACGCCCGGTCCCGGGTTGGAGCTGCCGCCGGCGAGGTAGAGGTTGCGGTACACGCGGCTGCGGTTGCGCGGCTTGAAGCCGCCCTTGAGGCGGCCGTGGCTCGCGAGGCCGTAGATCGCGCCGCCCTCGGCGTTGTACCAGCGCTCGATGCCCTGCGGCGTGAGGTGGCGCTCGACGACGATGTGGCGCTCGATGTCCTCCATGCCCATGCGCTTCAGCTTGTCGATGATGACGGGGCGGTACTGCTCCATCATGCCGCCCGGGCCTTCCCAGCGCTGGCCGTTGCGCAGGTGCGCGGTGTGGATGAGGGCATACAGCGCCTCGCCGCCCTCCGGGGCCTGCGACGGGTCGGTGCGGCTCGGCACGCACAGGTAGACGGTCGGGTCGCGCGCCGGGATGCCCTGGCGGTAGATGTCGTCGAACTCGTGCTCGCTGTCCCGCGAGAACAGGAAGTCGTGGTGCAGCAGGTGGCCGTACTGGCGGTCGAGGCCCAGGTAGAGGACCACGCCGCTGCACGCCGGCACGTAGTCGCCGCCGATGCGCCGCTGCTCGGCCATGCCGCGGTTCGAGCCGTCGAGGTCGCGGTAGGTGCGCTGCACGTCGCAGTTGGAGACCACCGCGTCCGCGAAGAGCGTCCGGCCGTCCTCGAGCTCCACGCCGCGGACGGTGCCGCCGTCGGTGATGAGCCGGCGGACCCCGGTGCCGGTGACGATCTCCGCGCGCTCCTCGCGCAGGATTCGCTCGAGCGCCTGGGCCACCTTGCGGGTGCCGCCCATCGCGTACCAGCAGCCGTCGTCCACCTGCGCGGCGGCGATCAGCGTGAGGATGGCGGGCGACAGGAACGGGCTCGAGCCGACGTACTGCAGGAAGTGCTCGGCGAGCTGCTTGAGGTGCGGCTCGTGGATGTGCTTGCCGATCGTCGCCTCGACGGTCGAGTGCATGCGCATCGCCAGCACGTCCTTCAGGAGGCCCGGGTCGCCGGTGGGCGGCTTGCGCATCAGGTCCATCACGCCGCCGAGGTCCTTGAAGAAGAACACCTTGCCGCTCAGGCGGAACATGCGGCGGCTGTACTCGACGAAGCCCTTCCAGCCCGCGCCGGCCCCGGTCCCGGGGACTTGGCGGTCCATCGAGGCGGCCATCTCCTCGGGCTTCTCGAGGAGGTCGATGACGGTGCCGTCCTCGTACATGCAGCGCCACTGCGGGTCCAGGCGAACGAAGTCGACGTAGTCGGCCACGTTGCGGCCCGTGCGCTGGATGATGCCGCGCACCACGTTCGGCATGGTGAGGATGGTCGGGCCCATGTCGAAGGAGAAGCCCTTCTCGGTGAGCACGTTCATCTTGCCGCCGAGGTGGTGGTTGCGCTCCACCAGGGTGACCTTGACGCCGCGCCCGGCGAGTTCGGTGGCGGAGGCGAGGCCGGCGAGGCCTCCCCCGATGACGATGGCGGTTCGCTGCTGGCTCATGGTTCGGTCCTCGTGTGCGGGAGGTGGTTCGTGGGGGCCGGCGCCGGCGTGCCGGCGGCGGGCAGGTCGCGGCCGCCGAAGCCCAGGCGCCGCAGCCACCGCTTGCCGCGCGCGTCCGGCTCCTCGAGCGGGGCGCGCAGGCGGCTGGAGGTCGCGGTGCAGGCCACCTCGCGCGAGAGCGCGCGCAGGCCGGCCTCGCCGCGGCTCGCGCCCCAGCCGCTCGGGCCGCGGCCC
>JBJTJU010000117.1:0-3912 GCA_046096165.1 Phycisphaerales bacterium
CGCGCGAAGGCCGCGGCGATGGTCGAGGCACAGATGCGCGCCGGCGGCGGCGCGGCGGCGATGGACGACGCCCAGCGCGCGACGGTCGTCGATGGCGTGGTGGCGCAGATGCGCGCGCCGTGGATGCTCGCCTTCATGCGGCTCGACCCGGCGGTCGCCCTGCGGCGGCTTCGCTGCCCGGTGCTTGCCCTGTTCGGCGAGCGCGACCTGCAGGTGATCCCCGCGCAGAACGAGGCCCCGGTCGCGGCCGCGCTGCGCGAGGCGGGCGTGCCCGCCACGGTGCGCACCATGCCCGGGCTGAACCACCTCTTCCAGCCCGCCGTGCGCGGCACGATCGACGAGTACGCCTCGATCGACGTGACCGTCGACCCGGCGGTGCTCGCGATCGTCGGCGACTGGATCCTGGCTCAGCCGCCGCGGCCGCCGGCCTCGAGGTAGGCCAGCAGGTCGAGGATCTCCGCGCGGGTGCGCGCGCCGAGCAGGCCGCCCGGCATGCTCGAGGTCGGCACGGGCTCGATCGACGCGACGTCCGCGCGCGGGATGCGCACGGTCGCCGGGCCGTACGGATCGACGCCGACCGTGATGGACTCGGCATCCCGCCCGACGATCCGGCCGATCACGCTGTCGCCGTCGGTGCGCACGATGGCGCTGTCGCGGTACTGGTCGCTCACGTCGGCGCTTGGCTCCAGGATCGCCCGCAGCAGGTCGCGGCGCGTGAAGCGCCCACCCACGCCGGTCAGGTCGGGGCCGGTGGCGCCGCCCTGGCCGTCGAAGCGGTGGCAGCGCACGCACGTGGTCTCGGCGAACACGCGGGCCCCGCGCGCGAGGTCGCGCGCATCGCCGTCCTCGGGGATGGCGGTCGCCAGCTCGTCTACGGTCCAGGTGCGCAGCACGACCGGAGATGGTGCGGGAGTCGGCGATGCCGACGGATCGGGCGCCGCGTCCGGGGCATCACCGTTCGCCGCCGCCGCCGGCCGCCCAACCGCCTTCGATGCATCCTCGCGGATGCGGGCAATGAACCCGCCCAGGCTGAAGCCACCCGACTGGTCGTCGAGCCGGTCGAGCGCCGTCCACAGCCGCGCCCGCTGCACATCGGTCCAGCCCGCGTCGACGGCACGCAGCATGGTGGCCCAGCGCAGCGCCTCCGCGCGGGTGCGCGCGTGTTCCATGCGGCGCAGCGTGGGTTCGATCGCCTCGGGCCGGCGGAGGGCGCACGCCAGGTCCAGCGCGCTCCCGGCGATCCGCGGGTCTTCGTCCGCGAAGCCCGGGGCGAGGAACGCGGCGATGCGGTCGGCGTTCGCGCGCCCGGCCTCGCGATGGCGCGAGACCGACACGCCGAGCGCGCGCAGCGCGATGATGCGCGTCCAGGGGTCGGCCCCGGCGAACGCGTCGTCGCCAAGCACGCCGTCGAATACGCGTTCAGGCGCGATGCCATCGCTGCGTGCCGCGGCAAGCAGTGCCATCGCGCGCACGCGCGGCGACCCGTCCGTCATCGCGACGGCGATCGCGTCCGGCCCGCGGTGCTCGAGCGCCACGCGCGCGGCGAATGCCACGGCGCGGTCGTCGCTTCCCAGCGCTCGCACGATCGCCGGCATGGCCGCCGTGCCGCCGGGGCGGGCCATGAGTTCCTCGAACGCCTGCCGCAGCGAGGCCTTGGCGGCGATCGCGCGCGACGCACGGTCATCCGGTGCCGGACGCGTCGTCGCGGCCGATGCCGCGCCGGTACCTGCGTCCGCCCCGCGCGCACCGTCCGCAGCCGCCACGCGGTACAGCCCGCTCTGCGTGCCGCGCCCGCCGGTCACGATCCACATCGCGCCGTCGGGGCCCCACGCCATGTCCGCCACCGGCATCGGCCGGCCGGTGACGAAGGGCTGCCACGTGCCGACGAAGCTCCCCTCGGTGGCGCGCAGGTCGACCGCAAGGATCCGTCCGTACGTCCAGTCGGCGGCGTAGAGCATGCGGTCCCACGGCGGCGGGAACGCACCGTCCGCGCCGTGCAGCATGCCGGTGGGGCTCGCGGCATCGGTGTCGCAGGCGGCGGGCATGCTGTCGGGGCTCCACGCCGGCCACTTGCCGCTTCCCGATCGCCAGCCGTACTCGCCGCCGCGCACCACGTGCACGATGCGGGGCGCGCGGTACCACGGCGCGCCCATGTCCCACTCCATGTCGCTGTCGTAGGTGAAGAGCTCGCCGTCGGGCGCGAACGCCAGGTCGTAGTGGTTGCGGAACCCGGTGGCCCACAGCTCGGCGTCGCCGGTCACGGGGTCGACCCGGATCACCGTGCCGCCCGGCGCCGTCAGCCCGACGGCATGCCCGCGCGGGTCCCACATCCGTTCGCCCACGATGTCCTCGGCCCACCGGTCGCATGCCGCGCGCTCGACCGACGCAGGAACGGGCGTATGGTTGCCGACCGCCACATAGAGCGCGCCGTCCGGCCCGGGCACCACGCCGTGCGGGCCGTGCTCGCCGCCGTCGCCGTCCCAGGTCAGCACCTTCGTGCGTGCATCGAACCGCCCGTCGCCGTCGCCGTCGCGCAGGCGCCAGAGCCCCGCCTCCGGGCCCGCGGCCGACGCGTTCACCCAGAGGTCCTCCCCGACGAAGCAGAGTCCCTGCGCGCTGCCTGGCACGTCGTCGAGCACGGTCGTGCGCACCTCCGCGCCCTCGAACCCGTCCGACAGCCCGGGGATCTCCAGGCGCATCAGCGGCCCCGACTGCGGGCTCACGATCGCGCGCCCGCGCGGGTCGAAGGCGATCGCCACCCAGCTTCCCTGCCCGGGCTGCGCGCTCGCGACGCGCGCCACCTCGAAGCCCGCCGGCGCGGTGATTGCCTCGGCCGGCGGTGCCTCGCGGATCGGCGTCACCTCGATCGCGCGGAACCGGGCCTCCATCGGCGGCCCCTGGTGGAGCTGGAACGCCAGCTGCCCGTCGCGGCGGAACCGCGTCGCGTCGCCGTCGACGACGTCTGTCATCAGCGTGCCGTTGATCCAGTGGCGCACGCGCGTGCCGTGCGCCTCGACCACGTACTCGTTCCACTCGCCCGGGCGCATCACGTCCTTGAGCGCCGCGTCCTCGGCGAACGTACCGGCGACGCGCTTGCCCTCGGGCGTCCACTCGGCGCGCTCGCCGCGTGCGCTCATGATGCCGCGCCCGAGCCCCTCGTAGAGGATGCCGGTGTAGGCGTTCGCCGCGTCGAGATCGGCCTGGAAGCCCGCCATGTCCGCCTGCCCATCGACGCGCGCGCTCCGGTACTGGATGCCGCTGTTGCCGCCCGTCACCAGGAACTCGCAGCGCAGCCGGAAGTCGCCGGGCATGTCGCCGTCCCAGGCGAGGTAGCTGCTCGCCGCCAGCGGGCGCTCCGCGGTCGACCGGCCGACGATGGCGCCGTCCTCGACCGACCACGTGCCGCGGTCGCCGTTCCACCCGTCGAGCGTCGCGCCGTCGAAGGGGCGGATCACCTCCTGGCGGGCGTGCGCGGAGGTGGCCGCGGCGAGGACGAGGACGAGCACGTGGGCGAGGCGTCGGGCGAGGGGCATGTCATGCGTCACGCTACCGAACGCGCGCCGCGCCGTATCCTCGCGCCATGTCGTTCGGACTGGGCCATGGCCGCGCGCTCGACGTCACTGGCGTCGGTCGCTCGCAGCAAGATCTGCCGCCCCCGGAGGCCGGCCGCCTCGGGCCGGCGTGGTTCTTCCCGGAGCGGCCGGACGCCCCGTTCGAGCTCGAGATCGGATCCGGCAAGGGAACCTTCCTGCTGCAGGAAGCCCCCGCGCACCCGGACGTCAACTACCTGGGCATCGAGTGGGCGGGCGAGTTCTACCGCTACGCCGCCGACCGCATCCGCCGCGCGGGCATCCCGAACGTGCGCATGCTGTACGCGGACGCCTCGGAGGTGGTGCGCTGCTGGCTGGCCGA
>JBJTJU010000118.1:0-2394 GCA_046096165.1 Phycisphaerales bacterium
CAACCCCCCCCCCCCCCGCGGGCGCGCCCCCCGGCGGCGCCCCGCGGCCATTCACGGCGCCCGCCCGTCGCGGGCCAGACACCCCGGAGCATCGAATGCAATTCCCCCTGCTCGCCGCCGCCGAAGGCGGAGCCAACCCGGTCTCCTTCCAGGCCCTTCCCGCGATCACCGCCTTCACGGTGTTCGGCGTCGTCTTCGTCGTGCTGGCGAAGTTCGTCTGGCCGAAGGTCGCCAAGGGGCTCGACGACCGCAACGCGAAGATCGTCGGCGAGATCAAGGCCGCCGAGGACGCCCGCGCCGCCGCCAAGGCCGCGCAGGCGGAGTTCGAGCGCAGCCTCGCGAACGCCCGCGACGAGGCGGCCAACATGATCAAGCAGGCCCGCGCCGACGCGCAGCGCGTCGCCGACGAGCTGAAGGCACGCAACGAGCAGGAACTCGCCGAGCGCGTCTCCCGCGCCAACGCCGACATCGAGGCCGCCCGAAAGGCCGCCGTCGCCGAGCTGCACGCGCAGTCGGCCGCGCTGGCCACCGACATCGCCTCGCGCATCCTGCGCCGCCAGGTGAACGACCAGGACAACCAGCGCCTGGTGCAGGAGTCGCTGAAGGAACTCGCCTCCAGCCGCCGCTGAGGAACCGATGCCCACCCAGGTCGACGAGGTCGCCAAGGTCTACGCCCGCTCGCTGTACGAGCTCGCCCGCGAGCTCGGCGGGGACGCCGGCATCGCATCGATGGGCGCCGAGCTGCGCGAGGTCGCCGAGATGGCGCGCGCGGACCGGAAGTTCGCCGAGTTCCTCCGCTCGCCGATCGTCGACCCCGCGCGCCGCGGCGAGAGCGTTCGCCGGATGTTCGCCGGCAAGGTGACCGACACGCTGCTCAACTTCATGCTGGTGCTCAACCGCAAGGGGCGCCTGGCGGCGCTCGAGGGCATCGCCGAGGCGTTCGACTCGATGGAGCAGGAGGCCTTCGGGCGCGTCGAGGTCGACGTGTTCACCGCCTCCGGCAGCGTCGACGGCCCCGCGCGCGACGCGCTCGCCGCCGACCTGCGCCGCTCGCTCGGCAAGGAGCCCGTCATGCACTTCCATTCCGACCCAGCCATGATCGGCGGGCTCAAGCTCCGCATCGGCGACCGCCTGATCGACGGGTCGGTCGCCGCCCACCTGCGCCGCATGCGCGCGGCGCTCCTCGACGGCGGCCTGGGAGGCCGCGACGCCGGGGCCTTCCTCGCCTGAACCATGATCCAGCCGGCCCGCGCCTGCCGCGCGGCCCGCACCCGACCACCGACCCAAGAGAACCCGAAAGGCACGCCGTGAAGATCAAGACCGACGAGATCGCATCCGTCATCAAGCAGGAAATCCAGAACTTCGCCTCCCAGCTCGAGATCTCCGAGGTGGGCCAGGTGGTCGAGGTGGGCGACGGCATCGCCCGCGTCTACGGCCTCGGCAAGGTGATGTCGGGCGAGCTGCTCGAGTTCCAGACCCAGAGCGGCAAGGCCGTCACCGGCCTGACCATGAACCTCGAACAGGACACCGTCGGCGCCGCGCTCTTCGGCGACACCGACCTGATCCGCGAGGGCGACACCGTGAAGGCCACGGGCCGCATCCTGGAGGTGCCGGTGGGCATGGAGATGCTCGGCCGCGTGGTGGACCCGCTGGGCGTGGCCCTCGACGGCGGCCCGGCGATCCGCGCCTCATCGTCGCGCAAGGTGGACATCGTGGCCCCCGGCATCGCCGCGCGCCAGCCCGTCAAGGAGCCGCTCCAGTTCGGCATCAAGGCCGTCGACAGCATGATCCCGGTGGGCCGCGGCCAGCGCGAGCTGGTCATCGGCGACCGCAAGACCGGCAAGACCGCCGTCTGCCTCGACTGCATCATCAACCAGAAGAAGTACTGGGGCACCCCGGACGCGGTGGTGTGCATCTACGTCGCGGTCGGCCAGAAGGACTCGACCGTCGCCGGCGTCGTCGAGACGCTGCGCAAGAACGGCGCGATGGAGTACACGATCGTCGTGTGCGCCGGCAGCAGCGCCCCCGCGCCGCTCCAGTACATCGCGCCCTACTCGGGCTGCGCGATGGGCGAGTTCTTCATGTGGCAGGGCAAGGAGGGCAAGGCGCCCAAGCACGTCCTGGTGGTCTACGACGACCTGTCCAAGCAGGCCGTGGCCTACCGCGAGCTGTCGCTCCTGCTGCGCCGCCCGCCGGGCCGCGAGGCGTACCCGGGCGACGTCTTCTCCCTGCACAGCCGCCTGCTCGAGCGCGCCACCCAGCTCTCCCACGAGAACGGCGGCGGCGCGCGGACCGCGCTCCCCATCAGCGAGACGCAGGAAGGCGACGAGTCCGCGTACATCCCGACCAACGACATCTCGATCACCGACGGCCAGATCTACCTGCAGCCCGCGC
>JBJTJU010000119.1:0-5303 GCA_046096165.1 Phycisphaerales bacterium
AGCTCCTCGAGCCACCGTTCGCGCGCGATCGGCCGTGCTCCCGCCGCCTCGCCGGCTGCGATCTCGTCCTGCAGGTCGAAGTAGACGTGCGGCCGTTCCAGCCCGCGTTCGCCGACCCACGCGCACGTGCCGGCGGGCAGCATGCGGATGCCGCGGTAGAGGGTGTGCGGCTCGGGAATGTTGCCCCAGACGTAGAAGCCCGCGCGCGCAGCCAGGTCGCGTGTGCGGTCCACCGGGCCGCCGCCCGCGAGGATCGCCTTCACCTGCGACGCGAAGCGCACGGTGCCCGCATGCTCGGCCACGTAGAGCGGCTTGATGCCGAGCGGGTCGCGCGCCAGCAGCGCCTTGCGCCTGCGCGGGTCCCACAGGCAGAAGGCGAACATCCCGCGCAGCTTCGGCAGCATGTCCTCGCCGAACGCGGCGTAGGCGCGCAGCAGCACCTCGGTGTCGCTCGTCGATCGGAAGCGGTGCCCGCGCGACTCCAGGTCGCGGCGGATCTCCTGGAAGTTGTAGATCTCGCCGTTGAAGGCGATCGTGCACCCCGTCTCGGCGTCGTGCATCGGCTGCGCGCCGCCCTCGGACAGGTCGATGATGGCCAGGCGCCGGTGCCCAAGTCCCACGCCGCCGTCCGGCGAGACCCATGACCCGCAGCCATCGGGCCCACGCGGGATCATCGCGTCGCGCATGCGGTCGAGTTCGCCGGCATCGACGCGCGGCGTGCTCTGCCCGAGGGCGATGATGCCGGCGAAGCCGCACATGTGGTCGTACAGGATAGGTCGCGGTGCACGCGACATGAGCGGAGCATCGACCTCCTTCCGGCCCGCCGGCTTTGGGGTACACCTCTCCCCATGACCTTCGCGTCCGTGGCGCTCGTGGCGCAGGATGCCGCGGCCGCCGCATCGGCCGAGGCGGCGAAACCGCTGTTTGTCGAAGGTCGCGGCGCGATCGCCCTGGCGCTCCTCGTGGTCTCGGCCGCCATCGTGGGCGGCATCCTCTGGGCACGCTCGGGCGGCCGCGTCACCGTCCGCCGCATGGCCGGGCTCGATGCCGTCGACGAGGCCGTCGGCCGTGCCACCGAGATGGGCCGGCCGATCCTCTACGTGCCCGGCATCATGGACATGGACAACATCATGACGGTGGCGGGCGTGACCATCCTTGGCCACGTCGCGCGCACCGTCGCCGAGTACGACGCCGACCTCGAGGTGCCCACCTCGCGCTCGATCGTGATGGTCTCGGCGCGCGCGGCCGTGCAGTCGGCTTACCTCGCGGCGGGCCGGCCGGATGGCTACAACCCCGACCGCATCTACTACATCAGCGACGAGCAGTTCGCCTACGTCGCCGCGACGAGCGGCATGATGGCCCGCCGCCGGCCCGCGGCCTGCTTCTACTTCGGCTGCTTCTACGCCGAGAGCCTGATCCTCGCGGAGAACGGCAACGCGATCGGTGCCATCCAGATCGCCGGCACCGCCGAGACGGCGCAGCTGCCGTTCTTCGTCGCCGCGTGCGACTACACGCTGATCGGCGAGGAGTTCTTCGCCGCGAGCGCCTACCTCTCCGGCGAGCCCGACCAGCTCGGCACGCTGCTCGGGCAGGACCTCGCGAAGGCCGCGTGCTGGCTGGCGGTGATCGCCGCCGCGGCGGTGGGCACCATGGCCACGCTCGCCGGCAGCGAATCGCTCGCTGCCTCCGTGGCCGCGCTCCGCCAGGCGATGGGGGGCGGTGGATGAGCCGGTCGGTCGCCGTCCTCATCGCGAGCCTCGCCGGCATCACCATGGTGCTGAGCAAGTTCCTGGTGCCGCTCGGCGATGCCGAGGTGAAGGTCGCCGACTGGTTCAACATCCTGGCGGCGATCGCCTTCGTCCTGGGAGGCGCGAATCTCCTGAAGATGAACCTGCTCTCGATCAGCGCGCGCGGCCCGGGCTGGGGCTACTCCGCGGTGACGCTCGCGGCGTTCCTGACGACGCTCGGCGTCGGCGTGCTGAAGGTGGGCGTGCCGCCCGCCGCGGCGTTCCCGAACGTGCCGTTCAGCGGCGAGAAGGACGTGGCCGGCAGCGCGCTCTGGTGGCTCTACGAGTACGCGATGAGCCCGATCACCGGCACGCTCTTCGCGATGCTCGCCTTCTACGTGGCAAGCGCCGCCTTCCGCGCCTTCCGCGCGAAGAACGCGGCGGCCATCTTCCTGCTGGCGACGGCGTTCGTCGTGCTGCTCGGGCGCACCTACGCGGGCGTGCTGGCCACGTCCTGGATCCCGCACGACAACCCGTGGGTGTCGTGGCTGCGCCTGGAGAACCTGAGCGCCGTCATCATGTCGGTGTTCACGAACGCCGGCACCCGCGCGATGATCATCGGGATCGCGATCGGCGTGGCAGCCACCAGCCTGAAGATCATGCTCGGCCTCGACCGCAGCTACCTCGGGGGGGCGCGATGAGCCGCGGCGCGCACGCACCATCGCTCGTCGACCGCATCGACCGGATCGACCGCCGCTGGATCTTCCTGGCGATGTTCCTGGCCGTGGCGGTACCGATCCTCTGGGTGGGCATCACCGGGCGGACGTTCCCGGAGACGCCGACGCCCGCCGTGCAGGGCGCCTTCGACGCGCTCGAGTCGCTTCCTCCGGGATCGAAGGTCGCCATCAGCATGGACTTCGACCCGGCGAGTGCCGGCGAGCTGCAGCCGATGGCCACCGCGATCGTGCGCCACTGCGCGATGCGCGGCCACTCGATCTGCGCGATGACCCTGTGGCCCGCAGGCGGCCCGATCGTCGACGCGACGCTCAAGGACGTCCTGGGCGGCCGCCCCGAGTACCGCTACGGCGAGAACTACGTGAGCCTCGGCTTCCAGGCCGGCAACGAAGGCGTGATGAAGCAGGTGAACGCGAACATGGCGGCGGCGTTCCCGACCGACGCGCGCCGCACGCCGCTCGCCGACCTGCCGGTGATGAAGGGGATCCGCCGCATCACCGACTTCGACCTCCTGGTCTCGGTGAGCGCGGGCTACCCGGGCGCCAAGGAGTGGGTGCAGTTCACGGTGTCGGCGACGCTCACCTCCGGCAAGCCGCTGCGCTTCGTCGCCGGCAGCACCGGCGTCCAGACGCCGCAGCTCATCCCGTACTACCCGACGCAGATGGCCGGCATCCTCGGCGCCATCAAGGGCGCGGCCGAGTACGAGTTCCTGGTGAACGACGCGGTGCGCCGCGCCGACCCGGCGGCGTCGATCCCCGCGCGCTTCCAGGAGGCGCAGCGCCGCATGGCGCCGCAGCTCTTCGGGCACGTCCTGATGATCGCCCTCATCATCCTCGGGAACGTGGTCTTCTTCGCGCGCCGCGCGCGCGGGGTGCAGGCATGAGCGCGCTCCCGCCCGGTGCCGAGCTCGATCCGGCCGTCGCGCGCCGTGCGACGCGGCTCTGGCTCCTGGTGCTTGCGATCTTCGGCGGCCTGCTGGTGCTGCGCTCGGTGATCGGCACCGAGGTCGGCACCGGCGACGCCGCGCGGACGCTGCATGGCTACGGACAGGTCTTCGTCGAGCCCGCCGGCCAGGGCTTCGCGGAAGTGCCTGCCTCCGCGTGGGCCGACGCCATGGCGAAGGACCCCGCGCAGGAGCGAATCACGCTCAGCGTGCCGCGCACGGCGGGCGTCTGGGTGGCGGCGATCCTGACGCTTGCGGTCCTCAGCTTCCTGTGGCGCGACAACCCCGCCTACAAGCTGGCCGAGAGCATCGTGGTGGGCGTGAGCGCCGGCTACGTGATGACCGTTGCCGTCTGGGACACGCTGGTGCCGAAGCTCGTCGGCGCGCTGGCGCCCGGCGTCACGAAGGCGCACCTGATGCCGGCGCTCGACGTCTCGGCGCCGGACTGGTGGGCGCTGGTGCCGCTGGCGCTCGGGTTCTTCCTCCTCTGCCGGCTTGCCGAGCGCACGTCGTGGCTCGGCACGTTCCCGCTTGCCTTCGTGGTCGGCACCTTCTCCGGCTGGAAGTTCGTGCAGTACGTGGAGTCTGACCTCCTGGCGCAGGTGGCGACGATGTTCGACCCGCTGTGGGTGCCGGGGCCGACCGCGGCCGCCACCGTCGGCGGCACGCTGTGCGCAGTGCTCGTCCTGGTGGGCGTGCTGACGGTGCTTGCGTACTTCTTCTTCTCGCTCGAGCACCGCGGCCCAATCGGCGGTGCCGCGCGCGTCGGCATCTGGTACCTGATGATCACCTTCGGTGCGAGCTTCGGCTTCACCGTGATGGGCCGCATCGCGCTGCTCGCCGCGCGATGCGAGTTCCTCTTCGACCGCTGGCTGTGGCTCATCGACCCGGCCGGGAACCACTGAGATGGACGGCCGGCCCGTCATCGGCGTCACGATGGGCGACCCGCTCGGCATCGGGCCCGAGGTCCTGGTGAAGGCGCTCGCCGACCCGGCGGTGCGCCGGCTCGCGAAGTTCGTCGTGTACGGGCGCAACGAGGCGCTCCTTGCCGCGGCCGAACGGTCGCAGGTCCCGCTCGACTGGTTCCGCGTCGATGCCGCAAGCGACCGCGCGCAGGAGGGATCGGTGCTGGCGCCGCTGGTCCTCGACTACACGGCCGAGGGCCTGCTCGACGGCACGCGTCCCGGGCCGACGCGCTTCGGCGGCATCCTCTCGAAGGCGTTCGTCGAGGACGCGATCACCGACGCGATGCGCGCACCGGGCGACCCGCGCCGCATCGACGCGGTGGTGACCGGCCCGACCTCGAAGGAGAGCTGGGCGCTCGGGGGATTCAAGTGGCCCGGGCACACCGAGCTGCTCGCCGTCCGCACCAAGGCGAAGCGCCATGCCACGATGTTCGACTCGCCGCGGCTGCGCGCGCCGCGAGCGCCCGCGCACCTGCCGCGCATGGACGTGCTCAACGTGCTGACGATCGGCCGCCTCTACGACCCGAACGACCTCGGGCACGAGTTCTGCCGTCAGCTGGGGATCGACACGCCCCGCATCGCGGTGTGCGGGCTCACCCCGCACGCCGGCGAGAACGGCATGTTCGGCGACGAGGAGTCGCGCATCATCCGCCCGGCGATCGATGCCGCGCGCCGGATCGGGATCGACGCGCATGGTCCGTTCCCGGGTGACACCATCTTCATCCAGGCCGCCGCCGGCGACTGGGACCTGGTCGTCGCGATGTACCACGACCAGGGACTGATTCCCGTCAAGCTCCTGGGCTGGGACAAGGCGGTGAACGTCACCGTCGGCCTGCCGATCGTGCGCACGAGCCCCGACCACGGCACCGCCTTCGACATCGCCGGCCAGGGGAAGGCGAGCGAGGGCAGCATGAAGGCCGCGATCGAACTGGC
>JBJTJU010000120.1:0-2284 GCA_046096165.1 Phycisphaerales bacterium
ACCAACCAGCAGGAGCAGGTGCGCGTGCAGCTGTCGACCTCGCTGCTGGCGGTGCTGAGCCAGGTGCTCGCGACGCGCTCGGACAAGCCGGGCCGCGTGGCGGGCTACGAGTTCCTGGTGGTGACGCCCGCCATCTCGAACCTGATCCGCGAGAACAAGACCTTCCGCATCGACTCGGCCATCCAGACCGGCAAGAAGTTCGGCATGCAGCTCCTGGACGACCACCTGTGGAGCCTGTACTCCAAGGGCGTGATCTCCGCCGAGGAGATGATCGACCTCTGCCGCAACCCCGGCGACATGACCGAGAAGGTGCACCGGTCCGGCGGCAACGTCGGCCGCGCCGAGCTCGACGAGGAGCACAAGGCCTGATGCCCGGCCCGCAGGTCCTCACCCCCGTCGCGATCCCCGAGCTGGCCAAGCGCCGCATCGGGCGCGTCCTCACCAAGATGGGGCGCGTCTCCAAGGAGGACCTCGAGCAGGCCCTCAAGATGCAGCAGGCGTCGCACAAGGGGAAGAAGGTCGGCGCCATCCTCATGGAGATGGGGAAGGTCACCCAGCGCGACATCGACATCGCCCTCGCGGCCCAGATGGGCTACGAGTACCTCGACCTCGCCGAGGCGGAGATCCCCGCCGAGGCGCTGAAGTCGCTGCAGCCGGCCACCGCCAACGCCTACAAGGTGGTCCCGATCGCGTTCGACCCGGCGCGCCGGGTGATCCGCATCGTGATGAAGAGCCGCGACAACTACCGCGCGGTGGACGACCTGAAGAACGTCCTCGGCTTCAGCGCGGTCGAGTGCGCGATCGCCCCGGGCGAGCAGATCGACGCGCTGCTCGCCAGGCACTACGGCTCGACGGCCACCGCCGGCGAGACCACCAAGCGCATCCTCGCCGAGCAGGACTCGGCGGCCGTCAAGGCCGCCGCCGCGCGGTCCACGGCGAGCATCGACCTGTCGACGGGCGCCGACGCGGCGCGCGACCACAAGGTCGTCGAGCGCCAGAACCACCTCCTGATGCAGGCGATCGCCGACAAGGCGAGCGACATCCACCTCGAGCCCTTCGAGGAAGAGTTCAAGGTCCGCTACCGCATCGACGGCGTGCTCTACGAGATGGCGCCGGTGCACAAGTCGATGGCGCTGCCGATGGTGAGCCGCGTCAAGGTGCTGGCGAAGCTGAACATCTCCGAGCGCCGCCTGCCGCAGGACGGCCGCGTCGAGCTGAACCTCCCGACAGGGCCGGTCGACCTGCGCGTCGCTGTGCTGCCCACCATGTTCGGCGAGAGCGTGGTGATGCGCGTCCTCGACCGCTCCAACGTGCAGCTCTCGCTCGACCGCGTCGGCCTGCGCGACGACGACCTGGAGACCGTGCGCGGCCTGATCACCAAGCCCAACGGCATCGTGATCGTCACCGGCCCAACCGGCAGCGGCAAGACCACCACGCTGTACGCCGCGCTCAACGAGCTGAACACCGAGGACACCAAGCTCCTCACCGCCGAGGACCCGGTGGAGTACGACATCGAGGGCCTGGTGCAGTGCCAGGTGAACCATGACCAGGAACTGACGTTCGCCCGCCTGCTGCGCAGCTTCCTCCGCCAGGACCCGGACATCATCCTGGTGGGCGAGGTGCGCGACCTGGAGACGGCGCAGATCGCCATCCAGGCGTCGCTCACGGGCCACCTGGTGTTCACCACGCTGCACACCAACGATGCGCCGTCGAGCATCGCGCGACTCCTCGACCTTGGCGTGGAGAGCTTCCTGCTCACCGCCACCCTGGAGGCGGTGGTCGCACAGCGCCTGGTGCGCCGCGTGTGCACCCAGTGCAAGGAGGAGTACGTCCCCAGCGACGAGCAGCTCATGGAGCTCGCGCTCCGCCGCCAGGACGTCGGCGAGCGCACCTTCTGGCGCGGCCGCGGCTGCGACCGCTGCATCAAGACGGGCTACAAGGGGCGCCTGGCGATCTTCGAGATCATGGTGATGGCCGACGACCTGCGCGAGCAGATCATGGCACAGGCCAGCACGAACGTGCTGCGCCACGAGGCGCGCAAGCGCGGCATGCGCACCCTGCGCGAGTGCGGCCTGCTGGCCATCTACGACGGACAGACCACCATCGACGAGGTGGTGCGCGAGACCCTGAGCGAGGAGTGACCGACCGATGGCCACCTACGCATACGAGGCAGTGACCGGCACCGGCGCCAAGAAGAAGGGCACCGTGGAGGCCACCTCGTCCGACGACGCCGAGGCCAAGCTCCGCGCCGACGGCCTGTACCCCACCTCCGTCAAGGAGCAGA